>WUAJ01000155.1 GCA_009827215.1 Phycisphaeraceae bacterium | reverse complement strand
GGTCCGATGTCGGCTGATTGGAGATTGGCTTAGCGCTGCTTTGCCCACGAATCCCGCAGGGTCGCGGTCCGGTTGAAGACGAGCTTGTCGTTGCAGGACTCGCGATCGATGCAAAAATACCCGGTGCGCTCGAACTGGAAGCGACGGATGCCGTCGCTCCACTCGGGCTCGTCGGGTGTTTTATTGAGCAGTGATCGCTCGACCTTGGCGCGGTTACTGATCTCCAGCGAGTGCTCGTTGAGATCGTCGAGGTGGTTGCCCGTTGCTTTGCCGGGCTTCTCGGCTTTGTACAAGCGATCGAAGAGACGGATCTCCGCGTCAACACAATCCCCGGCGTAGACCCAGTGGAGCGTGCCTTTGACCTTTCGGACATTGCCCTCTTCGTCTGCGGGTGGGTTGTTGCCGCCGCGAGTGGTCGGGTCGTAGGTGCAGTGGACCTCGGTGATGTTACCTTCGCTGTCCTGCGTGTAGTCGTGGCACCTGACCCAGTATCCGCAGCGGAGACGGACCTCGCGATCGGGTCCCAAGCGGAAGAACTTCTTCGGAGGATCGATCATGAAATCCTCGCGCTCGATCCAGAGTTCCTTCCCGAACGGGACTTGGCGAGTTTCTGCAGAGTCGTCCTCGGGGTTGTTGATGACATCCATCATTTCTACTCGTGATTCATCTCCGCCGTCACCCCAGTTGGTGATGACGAGCTTGATCGGATCGAGCACCGCCATGCGGCGCGGGGCGCGTTTGTTCAGGTCGTCGCGAAGGGCGCCCTCGAGTCGTCCCATGTCCATCATGGCGTTGAACTTGGTCACGCCGACGCCTGTCACGAAGTCGTGGATGGATTCGGGGGTGAATCCGCGCCGGCGGAATCCCGCGAGGGTGATCATGCGCGGATCGTCCCATCCCATCACGATGTTTTCTTCGACGACCTGGCGCATGTAGCGCTTGGACATGTTTGTGTAGCTGATCGCGAGACGCGAGAACTCGATCTGCTGCGGATGATGGATCGGGTTGTCGCGGTCCTTGTTGATCGCGTCGATGAACCAGTTGTAGAGCGGGCGATGATCCTCGAACTCGAGTGAACACAATGAATGGGTGACGCCTTCGATGGAGTCTTCCAAGCCGTGCGCCCAGTCGTACATTGGGTAGATGTGCCACTTGTCCCCTGTGCGGTGGTGCGGCGTGTTGACGACGCGGTACATCACGGGATCGCGCATGTTCATGTTTGAGTGCGCCATGTCGATCTTGGCGCGCAGGACCATCTTGCCGTTCTCGATCTTGCCGTGGGTCATCTGGTCGAAGAGGTCGAGCGATTCGCTGATCGGACGATCACGGAACGGCGAGTTGGTTCCGGGAACCTCGGTCGATCCACGCATCTCGCGGATTTGTTCTGGAGTGGACTCGTCCACATATGCGAGCCCTTTGTTGATCAGGTCCACGGCCCAGCCGTGCATCTTGTCGAAGTAGTCGGACGCAAACAGCACATCGCCGTCCCAGTGGGCTCCGAGCCAATGGATATCGTGCGTGATGGATTCAACAAACTCAGCTTCCTCAGCAGCGGGGTTCGTGTCATCGAAGCGGAGATTGAATCGACCACCAAACTCACGCGCTAGACCGTGGCAGATGAAAATCGCTTTCGCGTGTCCGATGTGCAGATACCCATTGGGTTCGGGTGGGAATCGGGTCGTGACGACAGAGCGATCTCCGGGCGTCCCCCACTTCCCTGACTCGATGTCCGAGTCGATGATCTGCTGGATGAAATGTCGCTGCTGCACGGCTTCGGTCATGGCTTTGCTCCGGTCCTGCGTCTGCAGGCACCCAAGAGTGTAAGCCAGGGATTCCGCGGAATTGCTCAGTTTGTGGACGCTTCTTCGAGCGGCGCGAACTCGGTGTATCCCTCTGGACCTCCGCCGTAGAAGGTCTCTGGGGTCGGGGTTCGGTACGGGCCGTCGTTGGCGATGCGTGCCGGGAGGTCGGGGTTGGGGATCCAGGGACGACCAAACGCGACGGCGTCGCACCAACCTGAGTCGATTGCGGATTCGGCTTGCTCAGGGGAGTAGTCGCCGTTCCCGATGTAATGCTTTCCTCCGGCGTCTTTGAAGGACTTGACGATCGCCGGGATGACCTGCTCGACGCGCGGATCAAGCTCGGATCGATCCCAGGTCTCCACAGCATGGAGGTACTCGAGCTTGAGCTCACCCAATCCTCGCGCCAGCGCGGAAAAAGTCGCTTCGGGGTCTGAGTCGCGGACATCCTTGTGCTCGCTCAGCGGCGAGATCCGATACCCCACTCCCGATGGGTCGCCCCACGTTTCGACCACGGCTTTGGCGACCATGAGCGGGAAGCGGAGACGGTTCTCGAGCGAACCGCCGTATTGATCGGTGCGGTTGTTGACCCCGTCGCGTGTGAACTGATCGAGGAGGTAGGAGTTGGCGCCGTGGATCTCGACGCCATCGAATCCCGCGGCTTTAGCGCGATGGGTCGCATCAACGAACTCTTGCACAATCCCAGGGATCTCGTCGGTCTCCAGAGCTCGCGGCGGAGTATTGTCGTGGCGCTCCATCGAATGGTCGATGTAGGTCTTGGACTGCGAGATCACATCGGTCGAGCTGACGGGCTGCTGGTTGTCAGGGAGCAGCACGCTGTGGGAAACGCGTCCGACGTGCCAGAGCTGGAGGAAGATTTTGCCTCCTTTAGAATGTACTCGATCGGTGACGAGCTTCCATCCCGCGACCTGTTCGTCGCTGTGGATGCCGGGGGTCGCGTAGTAGCCGTGCGCCATCGGGGAGATCGGGGTCGCTTCAGCAATGATGAGTCCGCTGCTGGCACGCTGCTCGTAATAGGTCGCCATGAGTTCGTTGGGGACATTGCCGGGCATCGAGGAACGCGAGCGTGTGAGCGGCGCCATCCATACACGGTTGGCGTACGAGTCAATCGGGGAGAGCAACACGGAGTCTGGACTGGTCATCGGGTTTGATCCTCACTTGCACAAATCTCGAAGCGCGTCTTCGAGACAGGGATGGTCAAACTCGAATCCCGCTTGGTTTATTCGCTCCGGGATCGCGTATTGCCCTTCGAGGACCAGATCGGGGTTGGTCTTGAGCACAAAGCGTGCTCCGAGACGCACGGCGAACGCTGGCGCGGGTGGTCCGAACGGCATCCCTACGGCTTTGCGGAGCGTCTTCATGAAATCGCGATTGGATTGGGGATTGGGGGCGCACGCGTTGTAGGTGCCTTGCATGGAGTCGTCGTCGATCGCTCGCAGGAGGATGCTCGTCATGTCGTCCTCGTGGATCCATGACATGCCTTGCTTGCCATTTCCCGCGGCTCCTCCGAATCCGAACTTCGCGAGTTTGCGGAGCAGCGGGAACGCGCCGTCGTTCCTTCCCAGCACGACTCCGGCGCGGAGCGTCACGGCTCGCAGCGACTCCGGACACGATTGACTGAACGCGGCTTCCCACTGCGTGCAGACGTCCGGCAGGAATCCGTCACCTGCGGGGGTGGATTCGGTGCATTGGTTGGTGGTGTTGCCGTAGATCCCGACGGCGCTGAGCTGGACCCAGGTCGATGGCGGATTCGGGGTGTTGTTGATCGCTTCACCCAGAGCGCGGATCGGATCCACGCGAGAGCTGAGGATCAGCTTCCGGTTCTCGTCATTCGGATAGCAGTCGATGGACTTCCCAGAGAAGTTGACGATCGCTTGGGCGCCGTCGATGTGCTTTGACCAGTTGGATTGGGATTGGCCGTTCCACTGTGCCCATGTCCACGGGCCTGATTCGGGCTGGGATCGCGAGAGGATGACAACGGCGCGATCTTGAGCGACCAAGGCGCGGGCGAGGTTCATGCCGAGGAACCCGGTGCCGCCTGCGAGGATGATTGGTTTGGCCTCTTTTTCTTTCATCGATCCCCTATTCGACAGCTGGATATGAGTAGCCACACTGAGGACACTCCATTGGACCCACCCACACCTCTGCTCCTAAAACGGACTCCGTTTTATCTAGCTCACTTTGGCAGTTCACACAAGAGTAACGCATCCCATATTTTGAGTAGTGATTACTTGGCTTACCCTTTCGACCAAAGTGATGCAGTACCCAGGCAGCAATGAGAAGTTCCAGACCAATGGCTGTGAATAGAATCCAGTTACGCAATGCGAACCCACTATCAAGATACTGAAGCTCAACATATATAAGCAGCAGAGTAAATGCACTGACCAACGGAAGCCAAATTGCTGACGGAGTAGCTGTGCTTTGCTTTGCCTTCCGGACCGAAAGAAATCTCTTGAAAGGTTCCAAATCACCATCTTGCTGATCCACTAAGCGATCGATCATGATGATGATTTTCTCTCGATCCATTACTTCATACTCCCTCGGAAGAGGCTACTTCAACACACCGATCAATCCGCTTGAGCACCGCGTCTTTCCCGAGGATCGCAAGCGTCTGTCCGAGCGGCGGGGAGACGCCGGCTCCGGTCACCGCGACGCGGATCGGTTGTGCGATCTTCCCCATGCCGACATCGTGGGTTTCCGCAAACGAAGCAACCTTCGCCTCGATCGACGCGGCGGAGAAATCGTCAAACGCATGCAGATCATCGCGGAATGCTTTGAGGAGTTCGAGTCCCTTGTGGTCGCCTTTGATGAGTGCTTTGTGGACCGCTTTGCCGTCGAACTCGATCGCGTCGTCGTCGATGAACGCGAATCCGATGACGCCCTTGCCGTCGGCGAGGGTTTTGCTCCGTGTCTTGACGGCTGGTGCGAGCTCGACCATGTCCGATTCGCTGAAGCGACTCGCGAGCGACGGGTCGTAGGTGGTCGCCCACTGGTGCCAATACTTTGCGAAGTCCTCGTTGGAGAGGGCCGCGATGGTGTCGGCATTGAAACTCAGGAGCTTGACGCGATCGAACTTGGATTGCCCCTTGCCCATCCCCGACATCGCGAAGTGCGACGCGAGGTAGTCCATGTCGAAGCGTTCGAGATCGGTTCCGTCTTCGTTCTTGGTCTTTGGGTTCCAGCCGAGCAGTGCGAGGTAGTTGTTGAGGGCGCATGGGAGGTATCCAGCGCGGCGGAAGTCCTCGACATCGATCTCAGGAAGATTGATCTGGAGATGCTCCGCGAGTTGCATGAGCGTGCTGGATTCCAGCTGACTTGTTTTGTTTTTCAGCCATTCCGCGAAGTCCGCATCGCTGAGTCCCTCGATTGGGGAGCTTGACAGACCTGCATCTTTGGATGCCTTCTTCGCGGCTTTGTCCTTATCCCGCTTGGACATCTTCGATCCATCAGGATTAAAGATCAGCGGCATATGTCCATACACAGGGTGCGGATATCCCAGAGCGGATTGCAGCGCCACATGACGCGGCGTATTGATGAGGTGCTCCTGTCCACGCAGGACATGCGTCACCCCCATCATCGCGTCGTCCACGGTCACGGCAAGGTGGTAGGTCGGGAAGCCGTCGCGTTTGCGGATGATGAAATCGTCGAACTCGTCGGGCTTGATGGTGACCTCGCCGAGGATTTCGTCGTTGACGGTGATCGGTTCGTCGGGCATCTTGAAGCGGACGACATGCGCCTCGCCGTCAGCGAGTCGTTGCATGCGCTCCTCGCGTGGGATATCCAGCGCGGCGCGGTCGTACTTGTACCCTTGCTTGGCAGCGATCGCTTCCTTGCGCTTCTCTTCCAGTTCTTCGGGAGTCTCGAACGCGGGGTACGCTTTGTCTTCTTCGATGAGTTTGTTGATCGCGTCGTTGTAGAGGTCGATTCGCTTCGCTTGGTAGTATGGCCCGACGCTGCGGGAGTCTCCACCGAAGGTTGAGCCGTGGTAATCCAGCTCTGGTCCGTCGTCCCATTGGATCCCGAGC
>WUAJ01000154.1 GCA_009827215.1 Phycisphaeraceae bacterium | reverse complement strand
CCTTCCGCTCTTTCTTCGCGCCGTACTTCGAGCGACCCTGCTTGCGGTCGTCAACGCCGAGCGTATCGAGAGCACCACGAACGATGTGGTAACGCACACCGGGAAGGTCACGAACACGACCACCACGCACGAGCACGATCGAGTGCTCCTGAAGGTTGTGTCCCTCACCACCGATGTATGCGGTCACTTCTTTGCCGTTGGACAAACGAACACGAGCGATCTTCCGCAGCGCGGAGTTCGGCTTCTTCGGAGTCGTTGTCTTCACAGTCAAACACACACCACGACGCTGTGGGCTGTTATCCAGATCACGGACCTTCGACTTCACCTTCGGAGTCTTGCGTGGTTTGCGTACGAGCTGATTGATGGTCGGCATAGAGCTGAATCCTGACCTGTAAATCGGACCAAATCTCGACGAGCCGGACAGACACCGCGCCTGCCCGCGCCCAAAGTCGGGTCTGTAGTGTAGCCACCAGATCAGCCAAAGCAAGATCCTCGATCCTACCATCGCACCATGACCACCTCTGAATCCCAGAATTTACCCCCCGCATCCTCCTCGACCAACCCCGCCGGAATCAGCGTTTCACAGTTCCAGAAGCTGATCTACGACCGCTATTTCGCCTCCGACAACGCCCGAGGCACGGCCGGGACATTCCTGTACCTCACCGAGGAGTTCGGGGAGCTCGCGACCGCACTCGCGAACAACAACCGAAAGAACAAGCCCCCAACCCCTGAAGAACGCGAAAACCTTGAAGAAGAGTTCGCCGATGTCCTCGCGTGGATCGCGACCCTCGCCAATATCAACGGCGTGGACCTCGAACAGACACTCATCAAATACACCGACCCCGATCGAGTCCAAGGCGTCAAGGATTGACCTCTATAAGCCCCAACAGTCCCCCCGCATCAAACAGACGCCGACTCAGCACCCACTGCGGATTCATCCGAATCGCTCCGTGTCTTGGGACGGATCGGACGATAAATCTCGATTGCGAGTGTGTCATCCTCCGGAGGGAGCCCATCACGATGCATGGTAACCTCCTTCAGAATCCGCTCTGACCACTGCCCCTGCACGCTATGGCTCGATTCCTCAGGACCCAGCGGATGAGTCGATGCAACAATGCGTCGCAATCCCTCGATCTGCAGCATGTTCCCTTCATTCGAACGCGCCTCAATCGCCCCATCCGTGTACGCAATCAAAGAATCTCCAGGCCCAAAATCGATCTCCGCCTGACACGGATCAAAGTCCTTGTCCTTGCACGCACCGAGCACAAAGGTTGTTGATTCCAAATCCTGGATCGTGCCGTCGACCCCGCGCAGGAACGAAGGCGGATGACCTCCCGAGGCATATTCGAGCTTGTTCCGAGTCAGATCAACGCGGAAACACACCGCCGTCGCGAAGATCGAGTGCTTGGAAAGCGTCAGGTTGATATACCGATTCAGGTGGCTCAACAGCTCACCCGGCGAAATGTCAGGCTGCTCCGCAAAGCGGAGATCAATCTCCCCATGCAATCGATTCACAGTCAATGCTGCAGGAATGCCGTGCCCAGTCACATCGACGACAGCGACCGAGAGCGATTCATTCCCATGTGCATCCACATACGCATTGCTCGCATGCAAGTAATCCCCACCAATCTGACGCATCGGTTCGTACCGATACACAAAGTGGATCGGACCAGTCGTGACCGGAGGCGGGAACAACGCCTCATGGATCTGCCTCGCGTATGCGAGCTCTTGACGCAGCATCCCGTACCGCTGATTGAGGAAACGATTGGTTGACTTCTGGATCCGTTGATTATGACGAATCCCAGAAATAAACACCGCAGGTGTCATAAACGCCATCACCGTGAGCGCCAGCGCCAGTGTCCCTGTTGCTGACATTCCACCGATCAAGTGTCCCACAGAACTCACAACAGCGAGCGTGATCATTGGGAACAACGCCTGCTTCACCGTCCATGGGAACACACAGCACGCAACAAAGTGCGAGATCACCCAGACCCACGCACCGTAGTTGAGCGACGGATCCACCTCGCGAAGGATCACCGCGACCAACCCATCGAGGATAATCAACCCGATCGACATCCGGATCACGCGAGTATCACTCACACGCTTCTCGATCACCATCACCAAGACCGCGGCATACACGAGAACCCAAGCACCATTGGTCAGGATGAACATCGCCTTGGTCGGACCCGAACTCAATAAACTCGCGATCTGTGAGTTCCGGAGCATCATCACAACGGCGAAGATAAATGACGCAGCGCCCAACCCCCCCCAAATGGACACATACCAGATCAACCGCTTCCGCAGGATCTGCTGAGTCTCCTGATGGAACGATCTCCGAAACTCTGTTGTCTCAATGCTGCCGGACTTCGCCACGCGGCTTCCTTTCAACTACGCTCAGGACGATCAACAATCACACGCCCCGCGGACGGTAGACATCCACGATCAGCATATCATCATTGACCGCCCCTTCGCAATACCGATCCACCGCTCTCCGAACCAACTCCGGCCATCGAAGACCAGATT
Source organism: Phycisphaeraceae bacterium (assembly GCA_009827215.1). Classification (GTDB taxonomy): domain Bacteria; phylum Planctomycetota; class Phycisphaerae; order Phycisphaerales; family UBA1924; genus UBA1924. Next base: position 3,326 of record WUAJ01000154.1, on the reverse strand, counting down.
CGAGCCAATCGGACTGAATTGTCCCTCGAACCCCTTCAATTCCGAACATCTCATACTCCGAATTCATCGCTTCAGTGATCCCATCCGTAAACGCGATCAACGCATCACCTGGACCAAAATCCATTGTCTCCAGCTCCCATCGCACAGAAGCACTCGGATCGATCCCCATCAAGGGACCAGTCGCATCGATCTCCTGAATCCCGCCGTGAGAATCCCTCAATATCGCGCTCGGATGTCCAGCATTCGCGATCCTGATTTGATTCAAACGAGGATCAACCCGCATCGCGATCCCAGTCACCAGCACAGGCGCCTCGGGACTTGTCAAACAGATGTACCGATCCAACGAAGCAAGCAACTCGTCCGGCTCGATTCCTTGATTCTCACCCGCGAGCTGCATCAGTTCACCTTGCAATCGATTCGCTGTCAGCGCCGCCGGGATCCCATGCCCCGAAACATCGAGCAGCACCAAGAGCACAGACGCATCATCATCCTCACCAAACACTGAAGCAAACAGATAATCCCCACCGATTTGACTCATCGGACGATACGAATACGCGAATCGCACAAGCCCCGTCGTGCGAGGTTGCGGAAACGCTCGCTCGTGTATGTTCTTTGCTGCCTGGAGTTCTTGCTCAATCCCGTCATACCGCGTCTGCAAAAACCGCAGTTCAAACTGATCCCGCACGCGTGTTGTCCGAAAGAACGAAACCATATTCGCAGGCACAACAACCGTGATGTACCCAAATATCGTCGCCGCCAGCGACACACCCTGATCAGGACCGACCAGCACAAGCGTCGCAGTCGCAACCAGAATCCACGCTCCCGACAACGACAAAGTCAACCTCGGAGTCCAAGGCATCATCGATGCACCGAGCGTGAGCACAATCAGGATCGCCGCCAGCGCATTGCCACCAGGTCCTGGATCAAACCCAACACCCCATCGCACCAACGCGACCACCCCCTCGAGCACCACAACAATCGCCGTAAGCCGAGATGCCCAGATCCCATTGGGTTTCCATACGACGAGCACCGCGACTCCCGCGAGGTACACCATCGCCCAGCAGAACTCCAGACCAATCGCGCCGCTCAATGAAATCGCTCGAGTCGATCCAGTCATCAGTTCCATACTCGACAAGTGCATCCACCGCATCACGATGAGCACAGCCCCCAGCAGCATACTCATCGCGATAAACTGCACGCCGCTCTGGCGCACAGCCGAATCCTCAACCCCTTGGAGCAGATCACTCGTCCGAGTCGATATCGCCGCTTTCCAAAATTTGATGAGCTTCGCACGCACTGTTGATAGTGTATACAAACAACAGTGCCGCCGGATTCAATCCTCAACCGTTCCCAGCATCTTCCCGATTCTTTCCAGGAACCCAGAGCACATCCCCGCTCCCACCACCCATCTCAGGATGATTCGCAACTCTTCCGAGCACAAACAACAAATCACTCAGACGATTCAGATAGGTCAGCGTCAACCCAGATGTCCGTTCTGATTCCTTCACAAGCAGTTCAGCAACCTCCCTCTCAGCCCGCCGGCAAACCGTGCGTGCCACATGCAAAGCCGCTGAAAGTGCAGTCCCTCCTGGGAGCACAAAGCTCGTCAAAGGCTCAAGATCCTTATTCCAGAAATCAATCGCTTCTTCGAGCGCATCAATCTGTCCCTGCGTGATCCGTAGCACCATCGCCGGATCCTCATCCGCTTTGCAAGGCGTGCACAAATCCGCTCCCAGATCGAACAGATCGTGCTGTATCGCGCGGAGCCGCTTGTAAATCGCTCCACCGACCTCAGCGTGCGTGACCGCGACCCCCACCGCCGCATTGGTCTCGTCCACAGTGCCATACGAAGCAACGCGGAGATCCGCTTTGGGGACGCGCTCTCCTGTTCCCAGCCCAGTTGTCCCAGAATCCCCAGTTCTCGTGTATATTTTGGTAAGTTTGACCATGATGGAGGATAGTGTACCTATCCGCGATTGACAGCGATTCTGTCCATCGATTGATCCTCGGAGCCGTACTTGCCGACCCAACCCCCACCAACCCAGACAGCGCGTGGACTGACCAAAGTCTGGGATCAATCCCTGATCCTCGACGATCCATCCCTTCCTCTCATCAACCGAGTCCTTGCCGCACGCGATCTCACGGACGACCAATCCACCAAAGACTTCCTCAACCCCTCACTCGCCGGACTCCACAACCCCTCACTCATCCCAGACCTCGACAAAGCCGCACAGCGCATCCTCGACGCGATCCAGAATGATGAACCCATCGTCATCTTCGGAGATTACGATGTCGACGGCGTTACCGCATCCGCAATCCTCGTCCACATGATCGAGGTTCTCTCTCCAAAAACCAAGGTCTCCACCTACATCCCCCATCGCATCGAAGAAGGCTACGGCCTCAACTGCGAAGCGATCCAATCACTCGCAAGCAAAGGCGCCAAGGTCATCATCACCGTCGATTGCGGAATCACTGCGATCGAGCCTGCTCAGACCGCCAACCAACTCGGCGTAGACCTCATCATCACCGATCACCACAATCCACCCGAATGCCTCGACGACATGCCGAGCGCCTTTGCCGTCGTCCATCCGCGCCGACCAGATTCAAACTACCCCTTCGGAGAACTCTGCGGCGCCGGAGTCGCGTACAAACTCGCATGGCGCCTCGCGACGCTCCACTGCCAATCCGACAAGGTCAGCACCAAGCTCCGCACCACCCTCGTAGATCTGCTCGCGCTCGCTTCACTGGGATCCATCGCCGATGTCGTCCCGCTCATCGACGAGAACCGAGTCATCACCAAGTTCGGACTGTCGCGTCTCCAGTCCTCACCCTTCGTTGGTCTCCGAGCACTCATCGAAGCGTCCGACCTTGGTCCGGGGAAAGTTGACACCGAAGCCGTTGGGTTCCGTCTCGCACCAAGACTCAATGCGATCGGACGCTTAGGTCACGCCGGAGAAGCCCTCGAACTGCTCACCTCCGCACGAGGACAACGCGCCAGTGACCTCGCACAGCAGCTCTCTTCACTCAATGAGCAACGCCGAGCAACAGAACAACGCATACTCCGACACGCCGAACAACTCGCGATCGAAGCGGGAATGACCAGCGACGACACACGCGCCATCGTCCTCGCTCATGAGGATTGGCATCCCGGCGTCGTCGGGATCGTCTGCTCCCGGCTCGTCGATCGTTACGCACGCCCCACCATCCTCATGCAGATCAAGGACGGCGTCTGCAAAGGATCCGCACGCAGCATCGACGGATTCAGCATCCACGCCGCACTCGAATCCTGCGCCGATCACCTCACATCCTTCGGCGGACACGACATG
>WUAJ01000153.1 GCA_009827215.1 Phycisphaeraceae bacterium | reverse complement strand
CGTGCGATCAAGCCGCGCCAGCGCGAGGTTGTCCATCGAGTGACTCGAACGCGATGCGTCGAGGATGAAGCTCGCGATCATCGTGTCGCCCGCATCGGGATGCGTCTTGGTGGGCTGATGTCCACGCAGCTCGATCCCGGCGTTGCGAAAGACAGTGAGATCGTACTTGAGGTTGTGTCCGACTTTGGCGATCGAAGCGTCTTCGAGGATCGGCTTGAGCGATTCGATGACCGTCTCGGTGTCGAGGTGCTTCTCACCTTCTGGAGCGAGGCAGGGGATGTAGTATCCGACGCCTTCCTTGTGGGAGATCGAGATGCCTGCGATCTGTGCACGCATCGGACGGATGTGCGTCGTCTCGGTATCCACAGCGAGCAGCGGGGCGCCTTTGAACGCTTTGAGCATCGCGCTGAGGTCTTTCTTCGTTCGGACGGTGATGTACTCGCCTTGAGCAGCGGGGGCGTCCTCGGCTTGGTCAAATAGTGATCCGAACGCGGCAGCCGCGGCTTTCTTGGACTTGGAGTCATTCGGATCCTTCTCGCCGACGATCATCTTTTTGAGGTCGTCTTGGTAGCGATTGAAACCGAGCTCCTTGCAGATCGGGATGAGCTTGTCGAGCGCGATCGACTCCACGGCTGCGTCATTCAGATCCAGCACAATCGGGACATCGTGACGCAGCGTCACGAGGTCCTTGCTCAGCGGGAGGTGCTCTTTGCTCGCGATCAGGTTCTCGCGGCGCTTGCCTTTGATCGTCCCCTCGTCCGCGGCGGCGAGGATGCTGTCCAAGTCGCCGTGCTCGACGAGCAGCTTGGCGGCGGTCTTGATCCCGATACCCATCACCCCTGGGATATTGTCGGCGGTGTCACCCATCAGCGTCAGCAGATCGATGACCTGCTCGGGACGCAGACCCAGCTCTTCCATCAGGTCCGCTTCGGTGATCAGTTCGTCCTTGTGCAGGTCGTACATCTCGGTGGGGGGAGCGCCCTCTCCGATCAGTTGCTTGAGGTCTTTGTCTTTCGAGATGATCCGCACGCGGATGTCGGGGTGCTTGCTTGAAAAATCTGTCGCAATGGTCGCGAGGATGTCGTCCGCTTCGTATCCGGCGCATCCGATGACCGGGACGCCGATTTCTTCGAGCAGCGCGAGCGCCCGATCAACCTGCGGGCGGAGGTCTTCCGGTGGTTCATCACGATTTGCTTTGTACTCCGGATACAGCTCGCTCCGGAAGGTCCCCTTGTCCCCACCAACATCGAGCGCGACGGCGAGGTAGCTGACAGCGCCGTCGTCTTTGAGGTGCTTGCCGTCGTTGCGGAGGAGTTTGAGGAGCATCCCGACGAAGCCGTAGGTCATGTTGGTGGGTTCACCAGTGACCGGCGAGGACATGGGTGTGCGGATCGCGTGATAAGCACGGAAGAACTGGGCGAATCCATCGATGAGGTAGAGCGTTTTCACAGCGGAGGATAGGGGGGATTTTTCAGTGAATCCGATAGTTTAAGATCCTAGTTTGTGGGCGCATTTGTCTAAAAGATCGTTGTATTCTTGCCAGAACGAAGATACTCCCTGTTTGTCTTCCTCGTTGTTGAACACTTTGGGTGCGGCCGAATCATGGAATCTCTTTACTGCCAATGCGAGATTGCAAATTGGTGCTGCATACTCATCCCATGCGAGTTGTATATCAATTGGGAATCGACAGATTTCGCCGCTGATTGACCAGCTTGCCTTCACATCGAAGAGTCGAATTGAATCATTATTGTGCTGTACGGACCAGTTGATTCCAATTGGACAGGTTCCATATGCAAAGATTGGAGGATTATCGCCCACTATGGCATGGCCACAATGAGGAATCATGTGCTGGTCTGCATGGTGCTCTTCGTCAGTGTACAGTACATTTTCGTGTGTCGAACGGAGTAAATGAAGTGAGGCGGTTGATATGCACCAAGGATCGGTGTCATCAGAAGGATCATCTATTTCTATGTTGTCAATTAATAGCTTGATGTCCGCGTGGGAACAGTAATCCTGCTCATTGTTTCCTTCATTGATCCAACGGATGTTGTAAATTTCAATATGAAACGTACGGTCAATCATTCGCCGCTCTTTCGAGATGCTCCATCGGTTTCCCGGGCCAGTTCATGCCTGAGTTGACGCCGGTGACGGTTTCGTGCAGGACGGTCAGTCTTCGCGAGTACGCTTGTGATTGTTTGATGCCGCGTCGTCCCATGACATTGAGGGAGATATCCACGAACTTGCCGAGTCGGAAGGACTTGGTCCCCGTATCGGTGATCCACGAGAACGCGTCGATGGTTCCGGAGAGTGCTTCACTCGCGGCGAACATGGTCCCGGTCCCGACGATCGCGCCGGTCATGATGCGTGTCCCGATCGCGGTTTTGCAGTGGTCGCCCATCGTAACGCCGAGGAAGGTCTGGCCGGTTTTCTCGATCTTGGAATTTTTGGTCGCGCGAGCGGTGACCTCGGCGTAGGTGTTGAGGAGGTTGGAGTTGGTGGTGTCGGCGCCGAGGTTGGCCCATTCACCGATCCAGCTGTCCCCAAGGTGACCGGCGTGTGCTTTGTTCGCGTATCCCTGGAAGATCGTGCCGCCGATCTCTCCCGCGACTTTGCAGACCGGACCGATCGCGGTGTTGGGTTTGATGTTCGCTTGCTCGAGGACGGTGGATCCTGGTCCGATGTAGGCGGGGCCGGTGATGATTGTGCCGGGACGGACGGTCGCGTTCTCTTCGATGACGATCGGTCCGAGCTCGGCGTTGAGGATCACTCCCGGCTTGACATCCGCGTCGGGATGGATGACGACGCCTTGATCTCCCAGGATCATGACCCCCTCTGGTGCGTGCTCGACCTTCGACATCGTCTCGGCGATGGACTGCAGGTCGTACTCGATGCAGCGATCGCGGAACGCGCGCCAATCCCAAGGCGAGCGCATGAGGACGGTGTCATCGAGCTCGATCGTCTTCATCTCGGGATTCCCACCTGAGAGGAGCACGCGAACATCAGAACTGGTGAGACAGACAGCGATCATGTCTTTGGTTGATGCTTCGATGAGGACCTCGCCGACTCCGAGCTGGCCGATTGCTTCGATCGGGAGCGGGCAGCGTCCATTGATCATCAGGATCGGATCATCAGACTCTTCGGGTGGTTCATTGACCGGAACGCCGGACTGGTCTTGTGTGAGTTCTTTGAGTTCATTGGGGACCACGATGCCGATGGGTTCGAGATCGAACGCACGCGTGAGGCGTTCAGCGGTGGTCATCGCGCCGGTGCGGATGGCGTGGGGCGGACGCAGATCGGTCAGCGGGCCAAGATTCGCGTGAGCATCGTTGAAAAGGATGGATTTGCGTCGTTCGGTCATAGCCACAGATCGTAGGCCTTGCCGAGCTCAAATGATCTATTTGATGTGACGAGCGAAGCGGGTCGCGATGACAGTATGGAACCCAAAGGCGGGGGTCAGCGCGAAGAAGATGAACGAGAGGAATAGGGCCGCGACCCCGGTATAGACCGAGGAGAGAGCGTGGTCCATGAGTGCATCTCCCGCATCCCATGCGATGGAATCGCCGGCGAGTGAGCGGATGGTGATGAGCGCGACGACAAGTATCTCAGCAATGAGCGAAGCAATCAACGAGAGGAACGCGATGGTGAGTGGGTTTCTGCGGATGACCATCCCTCGTACTGAGAAAATGAACTGAGCAGCAAGGAGGTATCCGAGCGCGTAGGGACCGATGAGTGTGACCGGCCCGCCGTTGTCGTGGTTGATTGGTGTCAGGAGATCCATCGATATCCCAAGGACGATGGCGCACCAGAGCGCGTGTTTGCGAGGCGCGTGCAGCGCGACAAAGACCAGTAGGGGGAGTACCACCGATGGATGCACACCACTCGCGCCGGCGTCAAACACAGGGAGCAGCGCCATCTCCAGACCGAACCCAACCCACGCGAAGAAGAGCAGCACGAACCAGTTCATGGAGCGCCCCCCTGCGTGTTGTCGAGATCTGGGACGCGGAAGAAGACCTCTGGGACGCTCCGCAGATCGATACTCGGACGAACGGTAATGCGTTTGCGGAGTGGTTGGTCAGGTGAAGCCGCGACGCGTTCGATGGTGCCGATCAGCAGCATCTGTGCATGACGAGGCCATTGGTCATCGAGGAGCCGGACTTCCATCCCAATCTCGATCTGTTGTTCTTCGTCTCCGGAATCCGGCATGGTCACATCGCCCTCAAGCAACCCTTTGCCAACAGGTATGAGCATGCAGCGAGCGGTATTGATTCCAGAATTGTCGAGCAAGACATTCCCGAGCAAGGGCTGGGAGTCTTTCGCGGTGATTGGGAGCACGAGCGCCGTGCGAGCGTCGGTCTCGACAACACGGCCGCAGAGCTGCACGGCGTTGACTACAGCAACAGTGGAGCGGGTGATCCGCTCGTGGCCACCAGATCTCACAACAAGGAACTCGCGAGAGAGTCCGGTCACAGGTCGCGGGATCTGGGTGACCGCAACATCGGGTGTCACAGCAGCGCCGGATGAGAGCTGCTCAACAAGTGCTGACAGTTGTTTGTTTTCTTGTTGTTCTTTGTAGAGCAGTGCTCGGTAGCGATCGAGTTCGGACTGGAGCGCTCGCTCGCGTGATGTCGCGTTGGGGTTTCCCACTGATTGTGGTATGACGAGGTTCTTCGCCATGGTCATGGGATGAGCGATCGGTGAGATTACAACGCGCGCCTGTGCGCCGAACCAGTTGGTCCATTCGAGCCAGCGGGAGGGGAGCAGGCACATGATGATCATCGCGATCACACAGATCGGCATCGACCAACGAACAAACGCGGGTTGATGATGCATAAGACGCTCCCTGTCAGGTACAAATCACTCACCACAGCATACACGATCCACGCAAGGAGTGGGGTGGATGAGGGGTGATTGGTTGGATCAGATGTCCGAGTTGTTTTCGAGCGTGTCTTTCCAGACATCGATGTTCTCGAGATAGATCGCGGTCCCGCGCGCCACGCAGGTCAGCGGATCCTCAGCGAGGGTGACATCGAGTCCTGTCGCTTTGTTGATCTGGATAGGAAGACCAGAGAGCAATGAACCGCCGCCGGCGAGCATGATGCCGTTTTCTACGAGGTCCGCCGCGAGTTCGGGCTCTGCTCTTTCGAGCGTGCGTGTGACCGCTTCGATGATGTTGGTGACAGGTTCGGAGAGCGCCTCGCGGACTTCTTGCGAAGTAATAGTTGTTTTGCGAGGGAGTCCGGAGACCATGTCACGTCCGCGGACTTCCATCTCGGTTTCTTCGCCTGTTGGAGCCGCGGAACCGATCTGGATCTTGACACGTTCAGCGGTCTGTTCACCGATCATGAGGGAGTAGGTCCGCTTCATGTGCGCGATGATCGCTTCGTCCATGTCGTCGCCCGCGACGCGGACGGATTCGCAGTTCGCGATGTCCGCGAGCGCCATGATCGCGACCTCAGTCGTACCGCCACCAATGTCCACGATCATGGACGCGGTGGGTTCAGCAAACGGGAGTCCCGCGCCGATCGCGGCGGCGATGGGTTCTTCGAGCAGATAGGTCTTGCGTGCGCCGGCGTGCTCAGCGGAATCAAACACCGCGCGTTTTTCAACAGCGGTAATCCCCGACGGGATCGAGATCACCACGCGTGGACCAAGCATGCGAACGCGTCCGGTGACTTTGGTGATGAAGTAGTTGAGCATCGCTTCGGTGATCTCGAAGTCGGAAATCACGCCGTCTTTGAGCGGACGGACCGCGGTGATGGATCCGGGAGTCTTCCCGAGCATTTCCTTCGCGACCCAACCGACGGCTTGTCCGCCTTTGAGGACCTGGTTG
>WUAJ01000152.1 GCA_009827215.1 Phycisphaeraceae bacterium | reverse complement strand
AGGATTCTGATCGTCCGATGCCTGCGGAGGTTCGGCTCGCGATCGCGGGGTCGCTCGCGAAGCTGGGACTACGCGAGGGTGGGTTCATTGCTGACGAGTACGCTCAGGATCTAAATCCAGTGATCCGGGCACAAGCTGCGACGGTGTACGGGCGTACCGGTCGCGTGGAGCATTTTCCAAAACTCGAAGCGATGCTTTTGGATGAATCCTCTCAGGTTCGGACGGCTGCAGCGGGGGGAATTCTGGAGATTTTGGGGTCGTGATGATGGGGTTGGAACCCGTGGGGATTGGTGCCGTACAGTGCTCTGCGCACCGTTGTGTGTGATTGAAGGGTCTTGTGAGGTGATCGCCCCCACAGGATCAAAAAAGGGGCTACACTAGCATTCCGATTGGGATGGACGCATGGGCGTCTCTCCTACTGAAACGACACGAGCATCGAGGAGTCGAGCGTGCATATTCTCACCAAGGTCTTTGTCCTGTTCGCCGCTGTGATGAGCATCATGATGGCCGCACTGGCTATTTCTTTCTCCGTTAACGCGGACCGGATCCTCGCGGACTATGACGCGGCACTGGAGCGTGCGACTTCTGCTGAATCCAGTTTGGCTGCACACAAGTCGACTGGGGCTCAAGAAAAAGCAACTCTTGAAGACGACAAGACTCGTCTGCAAGACGAACTCGCATCACGCGACTCTGATATCCGGCGTCTCGAAGCGGCGAACTCCGAACTCCGTATTGCTCTTCGTCAAGCAGAGTCTGAGCGTGTTTCGATCACATCGAAGATCGCTCAACTTGGTGTGACCACTGAGACTCAGGCAAACATCATTGCTGAGTACAAGGATGAGTTGAGCCGACTCCGCAGCGCTGAGCTTGATTACCGTGACGAAAAAATCGATCTCGAGAAACAGCTCGGCGATCTTGAGAGTCAGGTCATTGTGTACGAGCAGGTCAAGCGTGCTCTGCAAGAACAGCTCGAAGAAGTCCGTCGTCTTGTTGATACTGGGGGCTCGACCGCAACTGTTGCTTTTAACAGCAACGCAGCGACTGAGATCCCTGGTGCTCCGATCAGCGGCCGGATCGATGAAGTTCGTTCGGATCCGAATACGGGTGATCTGCTTGTGAAGATCAACCTCGGCACCAATGATCGCATCTCTAACAACGCTCGCATGTATGTCCATCGCAACGGAGCGACCTACCTCGGCGAGCTCGTTGTGTTCCGTGTTGATCTGAACCACGCGGTTGCACGCGTTGCGTACACCGCTCCGGGTCAGTCGATCCGCGAAGGTGATCAGGTCCTGAGCAAGCTGGGCAGCTGAAATGCTGATGAAAAGAATCTTTTAAGGATTCCAAGGAGATTACGATGAGTCAGTTTGGAATGCAGATGCCCGGTGGGGGGCAGTCCAACAAGAGTACGCCTGATGTATTTACCGCGTTGATTTTTGTCGGTGTGGTTGCGATGGGCGTAGCGATCGGGATGCTCTGGGTCAATGGTGCGAAACTCGCGCCAGACGGAATGCCTTTGAATGTTCAGGCTGAGGGTGATATCAAGATCGCAAAGTGACCCGGCAATTTCCGCATTGCATATGTGTGTTATCCGGGCTTGGATCAAAGAATTTGATGAGAATGGGCGGCATTGAATCCGATGTTTGCTTGACTCTTGGAGATTGCAGAATACGATGGACACTCAACTCACGGCAGCTGTTTGAAGCCGATGAATGTTGGGGCGGTAGCTCAATTGGTTAGAGCCCCGGACTGTCGATCCGGAGGTTGCGGGTTCGATTCCCGTCCGCCTCGTTTCTTGAAGAAGAGCCCTTCGCGTTTGCGAGGGGCTCTTTTCGTTTCTAGATTCCTGAGTTCTACAATCACGCAGCGTGCGTATGTAGTTGTCGCGATCAGGACGAACTCATTTGGCAAACCAAGTGCAAAGCGATATCAAAGAACACCGAAGGCTGGCCGCGATCGATGTCGGAACCAATAGCATCCGCTTGATTGTCGCGGAACTCAAACCTGACGGCGGGTATCGGATCATCGACGACGAGAAGGATCGGACGCGGCTTGGCGCCGGGATGAGCTCAGATGGGATGATTACAGACGAAGCGCTCGAATCTTCTGCGAAAGCGGTTGAGCGGATGCACTCAATCGCGAAGGGGTATGGTGTGCAATCGGTGCGAGCGATCGCTACCAGTGCCGCGAGAGAAGCGAAGAACGGGCAGGTCTTGGTGGATTTGGTCAAGGAGCACGCGGGCCTCAATCTCCAGATCATCCAAGCTGAAGAAGAAGCGCGTCTGGCGCACAAGAGTGTCTGTCACGCATTCAATCTCGAGTCACAGCAAGCCGTGACGGTGGACATCGGGGGCGGGAGCACTGAGATTGTGCTCAGCGTGAACGGAGTGGTCGATCAGCTCTGTTTGCTGAGAATCGGAGCGGTCCGTCTTACAGAACTGACTCGTAAGCACGAGAACAATCCTGACGCTCAGTACGACGCGATGCGTGAGATCGTCCGGGACATGATCAAGTCCAAGCTTGGGAAGTCGGACTTTGTTCCATCGGTGATGTATGGATGCGGTGGGACCTTTACGAATCTTGCAACGATGGCGATGCATCGGACTACTCCACAAGCAGCAAACGATTTGCTCCCATTTACGGTGCGTGGGCATGATGTCCAGCGCGATGAGGTAAAGCATCTGCTCCACTGGTTACGAAAGCTCTCTCCGAAGCTTCGATCCAGTGTGCCTGGATTGAATCCGGATCGCTCGGATATCATCGTTGCGGGTTTGGTGATCATCGATGAGATCATGCGGCGATTGAAAATGAATCGATTGCGGGTTCATGATCGGGGTATCCGAGACGGCGTGCTGCTGACAATGATCGATGAACTCGGATTGTCTGCTGACGGAGATGGTGGGAGGCGGATCGATCGGATTGGATTCGCGGAGCGATTTGCGAAACAGTGCCGATTTGAGGAGCCTCACTGCCGGCATGTTGCGAAGATGGCGATGTCGATCTTCGACGACATGGCGAAGCACTATGGGGTTGATCACCCTGATTGGTCTGTTGTGCATCGTGAGTTGCTGTATGCGGCGGCTCTGCTGCATGATGCTGGGTACATTATCAACTACTCCAAGCATCACAAGCACAGTTATCACTTGATTGCTCACAGTGATATGCCTGGACTGACAACTCGTGAGCGAGAGATTGTTGCCAATGTGGCGCGTTATCATCGCCGAGCAACTCCCAAATCCAAGCATCCAAACTATATGAAACTTTCGGAAGTGGATCGGACGATCGTTCGCAGGCTTTCTGGCATTCTTCGTATTGCAGACAAGCTCGATCGCACACACACCCAGGCGGTGGATCGCGTCGAGCTAGAACTCATGGAGCAAAAAGGAGAATCTCGCTCAGTATTCTCCGTATATGCCGGGAAGGAACCGGTTGCAGAGATTTGGGGCGCAGCACGGCATTCAGCGCTGTTTGAAAGAGAGTTTGGATATGAGTGTGATTTCCGCTGGGTAGAGTCATGAATCTCAGTCGTCGCTCAACGAGTTGATCCAGGTGGATCGCTCTGCTCGCTGGCATAATGCATCGAATGTGCCGATCCGTGCGATTGAGTCTGGTTCGTCGTTGGGGTCCGGCTCCAAGCGAATATAGTGTCCATCTGAGCGGAGCTTGTACGCGTTCTTTCGATCAGCGAGATTCACTTCGATTACTTCAAGCATTCGTCGGCGTGCAAACTCGTCATAGACAGGCGTCACGACTTCCACGCGATTGTTGAGGTTTCGGCTCATCCAATCCGCAGATCCAATATACCAATCACCATCGATCGGATCCTCGTGTCCATTTGCGAAATGGAAGAATCTTGAGTGTTCGAGGAAGCGTCCGATGTTCGCGTGGACAGTGATGTTCTCGCTCAACCCTTTGATGGATGGTCTGAGACAACAGAAACCGCGAACGATCATTGCGATTTCTACTCCTGCTTGTGATGCTTGGTAGAGTTTCTTGATGATCCCAATATCTTCAAGTTGATTCATCTTCGCGATTATACGAGCGGGTTTGCCTGCATTCGCGTTGTCAATTTCCCTGTCGATCATGGCATAGAAACGGTCTCGCATCGTGAATGGTGCGACGAGGAGGCTGTTGTAATCTGTATTGAGCGACCGACCGGTCAGGTAGTTGAACACATTGACCACATCATCGGTGATCTCGGAATTGCATGTCAGGAGACCAAAGTCTGTGTAGAGCTGTGCGGTGTCAGGGTGGTAGTTCCCTGTCCCGAGGTGCGCATAGCTGCGGAGTCCGTCGGGTTCTCTTCGTACGACGAGGGAGCACTTGCTGTGGGTTTTAAGCCCAACAACGCCGTATGCGACATGAACGCCGTGTCCTTCGAGTTGTCTCGCGAAGCGGACATTCTTGTCCTCGTCCATTCGTGCGCGGAGTTCGACGAGGCACGCGACTTGCTTGCCTTCTTCTGCAGCATGGATCAGGCTCTCAATAAACGGTGAGTCGCGAGAGGTTCGGTAGAGTGTCTGCTTGATCGCGAGGACATTTGGATCGTTCGCCGCGGTCTCGATGAATCGTTCAACAGAGGCGTCGAATGCTTCGTAGGGGTGATGGAGCAGAATATCGCGTTCGCGGATCGCGGCAAAGATATCGAGTTCGTCATCCGCGAGTCTTGGTGGGACGACTCCGAGCCATGCTTTGTCTTTCAGTGCTGGGCGATCGAGCTTGTAGAGTTCCATCAGGTCTTCGTATTCGAGCGGGCCTGGACGCGCGTAGACATCTTGTGGATCGAGTTCGAGTTCTTCAAGGAGGAGATCAAGGATCTGTTGTGAAGGATCTGGGACGGTCTCAATCCGGATCGGCTCGGCGAAGCGGCGGAGCCGGAGAGCTGTTTCGACATGCTCGAGGAGGTCCTCCGCGTCTTCGCTCCCCTGCTGAACTTCAAGACTGCGTGTGACGCGGAACGGCAGCACATCAACGACCTCCATGCCAGCAAAGATCATGGGAAGGTTGTTGGTGATGATCTGGAACAGCGGAACAAAGCTGAGCGAGTCTGTATCTGGGAACGATCCGATTGGGGCATCCTCGGAGACTGGGATCAACCGAGGAATCGCGTCTGGAACTTTCAGTCTCGCGAAGAGGTTCTCGGTCTCGCCCGGCTTGGCGACAAGAACACCAAGATTCAAGGAGAGATTCGAGATGAAGGGGAATCGGTGTCCAGGATCGACTGCGAGCGGGGTGAGGATCGGAAAGACATTGACACGGAACCACTCATCGATCTTCGCACGCTGTTTCTTCTTCAGATCTGTGTAGTCGAGGATATTGATGTCCTCGGCGGCGAGTGCCGGCTTGATCGAGGTTTCCCAGGCGTTGACCTGGATGTCTTGGAGTTCAGCGATCGTAACACGCGCGGCATTGAGTTGTTGGCGCACCGACATGCCGTCGTGGGATGGGGCATCAATCCCCGTTTCCTTGAGGCGTTTGAGCAACCCGATGCGTTTCATAAAGAACTCATCGAGGTTTGATGCTCCGATCGCGAGAAACTTGACCCGCTCGAGGAGCGGATTCGTCTCGGAGGTTGCTTCTCCAAGCACGCGTCGATTGAAGGCGAGCCAGGATATATCGCGTCCGATGTACAGAGCGGGATCATCAAGATCGATGTTTGTGGGTTTATCTTTGGGCATCTTGAACCTCGCCCTTGCCTTACATTCGCAAAGATGTGGATGGGCATATCCGCAATCGGCGAATTCTAGCAGAGGAGGTGGGGAGGATTGGCGGAATGTGCGTTAATGGTTCGGAAACTGTGTTTCAGGGGCGACGCAATGTTCGCACTTTGATACCATGTGCGGAT
>WUAJ01000151.1 GCA_009827215.1 Phycisphaeraceae bacterium | reverse complement strand
CCGATCTCGCTGATCAAGCCAGCATTTGACCACCGCCCAAGCATAAGGACGGAGCACAACCCCCACAGTTGGATGCTCGGATTTCAGCTTGCCTAAGACCCTGAACAATGCGGTAAGCACCCGATCCTGAACGACTTGCATGGATTCTCCATCAGGAGGCGCCACATTCCCAGGCTGCGCCACCCACTGCGCATACACGCTCGGGAATCGCTCTTCCAGATCCGATCGCAGAACACCTTCCCATAGACCGAGATTGAGTTCCGCAAAGTCATCTACAACCTTGACCTTCGCACCGCTTGCGCCTGAGAGTTGCTTCACACACTCCATCGCGGCATCGGAAGGACCACAAAGGATCATGTCGATCTCTGATCGGAATCCGGAAAGCTCGCTCGTCTGTACTGACTGCTTGAGTTGATTCAACGAGTCTTCGGTGGTTGGAAGATCGGTCACCCCACAGAGACGCCCTTCATCATCCCACGAGGTCGTCCCGGCTTTCATCAAGAGAATGGTGTAGTGAGAAGATTTTGCCAACAGATCAATCCTTCGCTTCGTCTTCGACCGCTTATCAGCAGTGTGAAGAGTCTGTGATCATATCGACCACATTCAATCGAGTCCGTGAGTGTTCCCACGATTCCGTTGCATGTAAGCGTTTGCAAACGAGGGGGTTTCCCCTTCTCAAGCCTGCTCCTGATCCCCACGCAATGTACGGATGATCTGAGCCCACTGATCCCTCGGCTTGCCATAGATCGCAGATCCAGCAACCAAGAGATCAAACCCCGCATCAGTTGCCAAACCAGCAGTATCAGGACCAATCCCCCCATCAATCTCCAGACGCTGATCCCCTCGAATCATCGGCGCAATACGGCGCCCCTTGTCGAGCACTTCTGGAATGAATGCTTGACCACCAAAGCCAGGATTCACACTCATCACCAGAACAAGATCAAACGCATCCACGACAGGCAGTAAACGCTCAACATCCGTAGGCGGATTGATCACGATACCAGTGTGCACCCCCAGGTCCTCGATTTCGCCACAGAGGTCGCGTGCATGCTGCTCGGATTCACACACCTCGATATGGAAACTCAGCAGGTTTGCTCCAGCGTCCGCGAACGGTTTGAAATACGACTTCGGATCAGTCACCATCAGATGCACATCCAGATATGCATCTGGAAGAGCTTTATGAAGCGACGCGCACACGCCGGGACCCATCGAGAGGTTGGGAACAAAGTGCCCGTCCATAATGTCCACATGCAGCAGATCAGCCCCGGCTTGAAGCGAAGCACGCGCGTCATCGGCGAGATTCGCAAAGTCTGCTGCAAGGATCGACGGCGCAATCAATGGCCGATTGGGTTTGGTCGAAATCGGATCAATCATACCTCACTCTAGTGCCCCACCACAATCTGAGCAGTAGGATACCTCAGCCGAACACGCACTTTGACGAAGATCATGCCCGCGAGGAGGAGATCCGGATGCCACCAGTTGCAACACTTGCTTCACAACTCGAATCTATTGGACAATCCAAGCTCGCGATATACCTCCAAGGAGCGACAGGCTCAGGCGCTCAGCTTCTGCTCGATGAGATCAGCAAGTTCAATCTCGAACAGGTCGCAACATACATCAAACAGTACGGCTCTCAGTTCGTCGCATCTCCTCCGGACGAAACGATTTCTCCCGCGCCGTACTTCGCGCTCAACGACACAAGCTGGGATCGCGCCCTCTACCAATCCAAAGGCGAAGAACTCATCAAAGCCGGGAAGGTCGCGTGCTTCACCGTCGCAGGCGGACAAGGCTCCCGCTTGGGATTTAATGGCCCCAAAGGCTGCTACCCAACCTCATGCGTGAACAACAAGTCGCTCTTCGAGATGTTCGCGCAAACCATCTACGCAAACCAACGCAAATACAGCACCACAATCCCATGGTACATCATGACCAGCCCGCTCAATCATGAGCAGACACAATCGTTCTTCAAAGAACACAACCACTTCGGACTCGATCCAGACAACATCATGTTCTTTCAGCAAGGTGTTATGCCGAGCTTCGACAAAGAGACCGGCGACCTACTCCTCTCTGATCCTGCACACCTCGCGACCAACCCAGACGGACATGGCGGCGCGTACAAAGCACTCCATGTCTCCGGCGCCCTTGAAGACATGCAATCACGAGGCATCGAGCAGCTCAGTTACTTCCAAGTCGACAATCCCAACGCAAAGATCATCGATCCGGTTTTCATTGGTCTCCACGCGTTCTCCCCAGAGTCCTCCGCTGAGTTCAGTTCGAAGATGGTCGCCAAAGCATCTTGGAACGAGAAAGTCGGCGTGTTCTGTAGAGTCGGAGACCACCTCGCTGTGGTCGAATACTCCGACCTCCCAGAAGAGCTCGCCCAAATGACCAATGAGCAAGGCGAGCTGATGTTCAATGCCGGATCGATCGCGATCCACACGATTTCTGTGAAGTTCATCGATCAGATCGCGACTGATCCGAAATACGCTCTCCCATTCCATCGTGCCGTCAAGAAGGTCCCATACTTTGACACCCAAACCGGACAGCATGTTGACCCTTCCGAACCCAATGCGATCAAACTGGAGCAGTTCGTGTTCGACGCGATGTCTCTCGCTGACAACTCGATCGTGCTCGAAACCGATCGTGTGGAGGAGTTCGCACCAGTCAAAAACGCGACCGGAACCGACTCCATCATCACCTCAAAGCAGCTCCAATCCCAGCGAGCCGCGAACTGGTTGATCGCGCGTGGAGTCTCTATCCCAACGAATCCTGACGGCAGCGTAAATGCGACGATCGAACTCTCCCCCATCACCGCACTCTGTCCTGAAGATCTCGACTCAGAACAACTGCCCGATGCGATCAAGCCGGGATCGAGCATCACACTCTGATTGCGAGCAGCCGTGAAAGAATACCCAACCGTCGACGAGCGTTTCCGACAACTCCCCAAATCCCTCCAAGCGAAGTCCAAGCACACTCGACTCGGTGACGATGTCCCCGCACTCACCGTCCACCCCGACTTTGTAACCCCTTGTCCCTGGGTCCTCTGGATCCACGGGCGGACGGTGTACAAAGAACTCGATCCAGGTCGCTACAACCGCTGGGTCCGCGCCGGGATCGGAGCCGTCGCGATCGACCTCCCAGGACACGGCGAGCGCTATGTCGAAGGCGCCCACCACCCAGACCAAACCGTCCACAATCTCACACAGTGCATCTCCGAAATCGATGCTGTTCTGCAATCAGTCAAAGAACTCGGGATCTACGACATGGACCGATGCGCCATGGGAGGCATGTCTGCCGGCGGAATGGTCACCTCACGCCGATGCTGCGATCCCCACCCATTCCTCGGCATCTCCCTCGAGTGCACCACCGGAGACCTGCTCGGACTCTACTTCCCAGAGAATCCCTCAGAAGCCGGCATATGGCGCGTCCACCACGACCAAACCGAAGTCGAAGCGATCGATACCCCAACGCACATATCCGGATTCAAACCAATCCCAGTCCTCGCGATGCACAACCGAGGCGACGAGCTCGTCCCCTTCGATGTCCAATCCGGATTCATTGACACCCTCCGCGATCACTACCAAGACCAAGACGCCGACCCCGAACTGGTCCAACTGATCGAGTACGAGGAGACCGGCGCCATCCAGGAACACGCCGGGTTCGGGAAGTTCGCGTCACAAGCCAAGGACACACAGCTCGAGTTCTTCAAGTCACTCTTCGACATGACCTGATCACCGCGACCGCGAATCGAGTACAGTGCCACAATGCCCAAGCTGTTCCAGAATCTGAAGAACCCAAAGGAAGTCTTCGCTTGGGGGCTCTACGACCTCGCCAACCAGTCCTTCACCCTCCTGATCATCACCCTCCTTTTCCCGATCTACTTCAAATCCGTCGCTGTGGGTGATCAGCAACGAGGCGATTCACTCTGGTCCATCGGTGTCTCCGCGGCACTGCTCACCGTCGTCCTGCTCTCACCCTTCGTCGGTTCCTACGCCGACGCTCGCGCCAAACGCAAACAACTCCTGATGATCACAGGCACCCTCTGCTCGATCCTCACCATCGCGATGACCTTCATCGCTCCAGGACAGTGGTGGCTCGGACTCGCCCTCTTCATCCCCGCAAACATCTGCTACCAGCTCGGAGAGAACCTCCTCGCGAGCTTCCTCCCAGCGCTCTCAACCCCACGCACCATCGGACGCGTCTCCGCGATCGGTTGGGCCATGGGATACCTCGGATCACTCCTCCTCCTGATCTGCGTCATCTCCGGAGTCGAGCTTTTCAACTGGGAGCAAACACCGGACTGGAAATGGTTCTTCATCCTCGCCGGAGCGTGGTTCTTTGTCTGGATGCTCCCCGCCGGATTCATCCTCCACGAACCACCCCACGACAGCCCCCACTCCCAAACCAACGGCTTCAAACTCGCGATCCAGCGCATGAAGTCCACACTCAAAGAAGCCTCCCACTTCAACCAGCTTGTCCGCTTCCTCATCGCGTTCTTCATCTACGGCCTCGGAGTCCAGACTATGATCGCGTTCGCCGCGATCCTCGCGAGTGACTTCGGCATCCAGGAAATGGGACTTTTCATCTTCACGCTCCAGATCGCGCTCACCGCCGGGATCACCGCGATCGTTGTCTCGCGCTACCAAGACCGAATCGGTGCCAAACCCACCATCAGCATCTTCCTCATCGTCTGGATGCTCTCGACCGCCGGACTCCTGATCACCAAGGTCAGCGGAGCCGCCTCGGGAAACAACCAATGGATCTTCTGGGTCATCGGCAACGGCATCGGGATCGGACTCGGAGGCATCGGCCCCTCGTCACGCTCGATGGTCGGACTCTTCGCCCCGACCGCACGAGTCGGAGAGTTCTTCGGACTCTGGGGAATGACCTACAAACTCGCCGGCGCCGTCGGAGTCCTCTCCTTCGGACAAGTCAAAGCATGGATCGGTGACGCCCCTGCCCTCACACTGCTCACCTTGTTCTTCGCTTTCGGACTCCTCCTTCTCATGTCCGTTTCCGTCCCAAAGGGCATCCGAGCCGCCAAACAAGCGAATAGACAAGCCCGAACAAACACGAGCGTATGATCAAAACATGAGTGCCATCGAATCCAACCAGAATCAGCTCGAACGCCCGATGTCCATGTATCCCGACGAGAAGGGACATTTCGGCGATTTCGGAGGGGTATACGTCCCCGAAACCCTCCACGCCGCGCTCATGCAGCTCTCCGAAATCTACATGAAGGTCCAGGACGATCGCGCATTCTGGGATCGACTCGACGATCTCAACCGCCTCTACGTCGGAAGACCCACCCCGCTCTACCGCGCTCCCGGACTCTCTCGCCGTGCGCGTCACATGAACAAAGCGCAGGACACCGGCGCCACGATCTGGCTCAAACGCGAGGACCTCGCCCACACAGGCGCGCACAAAATCAACAACACGCTTGGACAAGCCCTCCTCACTAAGAAAATGAAAAAGAACCGCGTCATCGCCGAGACCGGCGCGGGACAGCACGGCGTCGCCACCGCCACCGCGTGCGCCCACCTCGGACTTAAGTGCGATGTCTATATGGGATCCGAGGATGTACGAAGACAGCACCTCAATGTGGTCCGCATGAAAATGCTCGGCGCCAACGTCATCCCCGTTGACTCAGGTTCCAAGACACTCAAAGACGCGACCAACGAAGCGATGCGCGACTGGATGGGATCCGTAGACTCCACCCACTACATCCTCGGCTCCGTCGTCGGGCCACACCCATTCCCAATGATCGTCCGCGACTTCCAGTCCATCATTGGACGCGAAACCAAAGCACAATCACTCCGCAACTTCGGACAGATGCCCGACGCGATCGTCGCGTGCGTCGGAGGTGGATCCAACGCCGCGGGGATCTTCTACCCTTTCGTCGAAGAAGACGAGGTCCGGATGATCGGTGTCGAAGCCGGTGGTCGATCAAGCGAGCAAGGCGAGCACGCCGCCCCGCTCTCTCACGGCA
>WUAJ01000016.1 GCA_009827215.1 Phycisphaeraceae bacterium | reverse complement strand
AGAGCAATCCAACGGCGATGACTAATCCCGCTTAAGGACATCCCTGCGAGTACAGGTTCAAGAACAGCGAAACATCGAGGAAGTTGAAGCTCCCGTCGTTGTTGAAATCGACGAGCGGATTCTCATCGCCGTAGTACACGAGGAAGACGGAGATATCCTGGAAGTTCAGATTCCCGTCCGCGAACAGATCCGCGGGACATGGAGCGTTGACTGTGAAACTGTCGATCCAAGTCTGCCAGCCCGTGCCTGCCTTTTGATACATCCCCACGATCCAGAAGGTCTTGTCGTCGTTGGGGTCCACGGCGATGTCGAGGTAATCACCCCAGCGTCCATCGGCGCCAGCATTCCCGATCGCGAGTTGGATCGGATCGCTCATGGTCCCGAGCGGATCGCTCGGGAGACGACCAGAGACCTGCACGCTCGCAAACTCTGATGGACTTGATCTTGCTGAGATCATGCCGACATGATGATCCTTATCCGAATAGATCGCTGGGAAGTAGTAGTGCTCGCTGTTGACTCCAGTGATCTCGCCTTGCTGGATGAGACTCGGGAAGCCGCCATTGGGCCAGCCGTTCATATCGACATGGTACCAGCGGGACACGGTTTGGTTGGTGCCGCCATCGATGCCGTGAGAGGTGTAGAGGTTCCCATCTCGATAGTGCACATTCATGAGCCGACCGTCGAGTGTTGAAATTTCGCCACCGCCGGGGTTTGGTGCGTTCTGAGATGGTCCAGACACCGGATCGAGTCCATGCACAAAGGTCGATTCGAGTGTGGGTGCGGTGAGAGGGTTGTTGATTGTCCAGACTTTCAGCGAGGTTGTTGCCGCACGCGAGACAAAGTATGGCTGCGGCGCTTCACCAAACATCTGCGCCACCTGCAGCGATGCTCCAGCATCCGGCGCAATGTCCATCACGGTGATCGGATCGCCGGCAAGCATCGGAGCTTTGTCAAAGATCCGGAAGAGCGCGCCTCCGAACCCATTGCCGTCGCCGTTAAGCAGGAAGAGATTCCCAGTGACATAGAACGCGTTATCGTCGAATCCGAATCCCGGATAGTCCACCCAGTAGTTTGAGCCGTCGATGCCGATGACTGAGAATGTGCGGTATTTGTACCACACGCCGTTGGGGTCCGAGTCGTCGGAGATCGCAATATCAATCCAAGATTCCGTGTCTCCGATCTGTTCTAACGCCATGACAACGAACCGTTCCGATTTGTGGTCATAGAAACACTTGGGATCAAAGACAAAGTTTGAGCTCGCGCCGACTTCCTCGAAGAATCCAGGATTGCCAGGGGTTCCAAGATGCGCTGAGAAGGTCTGATTGCCTTGCTTATCAAAGAACGCGATCGCGGCGTTCACAGTCTCAACAATGTGATTGGGTCCAACAGCGATCGTCGGATCAGGCGGGGACCACTCAGTTTGGGAAATCCCCTCAAAACCACTCGATGCTCCAGATCCAACGCGATCCATAGGGGTCGTCTGTCCAACCGGTAGCGGCTCGTTGTTGGGATCAGTCCTGAGTGTCTTGTCCCGCCCGTGCTTTGGGAGCACATGCTTGATCATCCTGACCTCACCCTTGAAAGGTCCAGTGATCTGCTGTTTGCGAGCGAGCGCGTTGGTATCAATGATCGTCGGCTCAACCACAAATCGACCCACGCGATTCGGATCGCTCAGATCGATCGGATCTGGGAGTTGATTCGCTGGGAGTCCCTGCGCGAGCCGGGCACCCTCAGGTTGGAGCGGTGTTGGCTCGTTGCGTGTCTGTTGAGCACATCCGGCAACCCAAACGACGGCACTGAGCAGTGCGGTCAATGCAAGAGTGAGCGAATGCCGAAGTTTCATCTGGTCTGTCATCGTGTGAGTACTTTCTGTTTGCTGCCAGTGGGGTAAAGATCAATCGGCGATAGGGAATGCTACAGAGAGTAATCTTGACCCAAAAAGCCCAAAATTCGCAGGAATCCGCGGTTTTACTCGGGCTCGGCACCAATGTAGCACATCTGATCCTCGTCAACACCCACAATCAGCCAATTGGCACTCAGAATCGGGATTTCTGACCTTTAAAGAGGGACACTCAGGTTGACCAAACGAAGCTTGGGTCTAGACTTGTCCTCACGCGGAACCGTTCGTGACGGATGCCGAGGTCGCAAGACCAGAGTTGAGGCACGGGCAAGGGTTCTTCCCATGAGATCGGGATTGATTTCGCAGCCGGGAGGAGTCCAAGTTCCAAGTCTTGGTGATCACACTCGTTGTGTTTCCAAGGCGACACGAGCTGCGGCCGATGCCACTGTCGATTACCAAATCGATCGGTGTCCAAGCCGCGAAGGTTTGAGACATCGATCACAGAGTTTGCGCTCTTTGGTCACAACGACAGCGGAGGTCGAGCAGCACTGCTCAATGAATCGGTCAGAATGATCCGATAGAGTGATTCAGACAAGTGAATATTGCCCCATGGTGTAATGGCAGCACTTCTGTTTTTGGTACAGACAGTCCAAGTTCGAATCTTGGTGGGGTAACTTTCTTCTTCACTCTCGCGCATCGCGACCACAATTGAGTCCAGTCCTGCCAACTGCATATGGCGGACACCAACAAAAACTCATCCAAACGACTCGAAGCCGTGATCCTCGCCGCAGGGAAGGGCACTCGCATGGAGTCCGATCTCCCGAAGGTGTGTCATCCTGTCGGTGATCGTCCGATGGTGTGTGCTGTCGTCGATACCTGTTTAGATGCGGGATGTGATCGCGTCGTTGTGGTGGTGGGATACAAGCAAGAGCTCGTCCGCGAAGCACTCGCTGACTACGGCGACAAGGTCGAGTTCGCAGTCCAAGAAGAGCAACTCGGTACAGGTCACGCCGTGATGAGCGCCAAAGAGGCGTACGCACACACAGACAATGGCAACACCGACATCTTCGTGCTCTGTGGTGACGGCCCGCTCATCCGCACCGAAACACTGAACAAACTGCTGGATCTGCACCGCTCTACGAGTGCCGCAGGAACGCTCGCGACGAGCCGGATCGAAGACCCAAGCGGATACGGCCGCATCGTCCGCGACGACAGTGGCTCGTTCGCTCGCATCGTTGAACAGAAGAACGCGAGCGAGGACGAGCTCAAGATCAACGAGGTTAATCCGAGCTACTACTGCGTCAACGCCAGCGCGATGTTTGACGCACTCGATCGCGTGCAGCGCAACGAACTGACCGGTGAGTACTACATCACCGACATCTTTGAGTTCATGCTCGACGACGGCAAGCGTGTCGAGGTCATCGACGCGGTGCCTCCTGAAGACATTCTGAGTATCAACACGCTCGATCATCTCGCGCAGGTGGATGCGATCTACCGAAGCCGACAAGACGCACATTCCGCACAGGGGACACAGTCATGAGCAACGGCGGCATCAAAGTCTTCTCAGGACGCAACACCAAAGAACTCGCGCAGCGTGTCTGTGACTCAGCAGGTCTCGAGCTCGGGAAAGCACGCACCATCCTCTTCCCAGACGGCGAAGTCATTGTCAAGCTCGATGACGATGTGCGTGGCCGTGACTGCTTTGTAGTGATCTCGACCTGCGATCCAGTCAACGACAACCTGATGGAACTCCTGGTGTTCTGTGACTGTTTGCGTCGTGCGAGTGCGAAGCGGATCACGATGGTCATGCCGTACTACGGCTACGGGCGTCAAGACCGCAAGGACGAGGGACGCGTTCCGATTACCGCGAAGCTTGTCGCAAATCTGATTACGGCTGCGAAAGCGGATCGCGTTCTCTCGATTGATCTGCACGCCGCTCAGATCCAGGGGTTCTTTGACCTCCCGTTTGATCACCTTTCCGCGATGCCGGTTTTCTACAAGTACTTCGAATCAATCCGTGACGAGCTGGGTGAACTCTGTCTGGTCTCTCCTGATGTGGGCAATGTGAAGGTCGCTGAGAAGATGGCCAATCTGCTCCACGCGGATCTTGCGATCATCAACAAGCGTCGCATCACTGGTGAGACTGTCGAAGTGGGGAACCTGATCGGTGATGTGAAGGGCAAGACTGTCCTCATGTTCGATGACATGATCTCGACCGGCGGGACCGTTTGCGAAGCCGCGAAGCTGGTCATGAATGAGGGGGCTTCGGACATCATCGCCGCAGCGACGCACGGCGTGCTCGCAGGGAAGGCGATCGAGCGTCTCGCAGATTCACCGTTCTCGCGTGTGATCCTGACGGACACCATCCCGACTGGAGATCGTTGCGATCCAATCAAAGACAAACTCACCGTGCTCTCAGTGGGAGAGCTGATCGGTAAAGCAATCAAACGCATTCATAACAACGATTCCATCAGCGCCATGTTCCGAGGAACCGCAGAGACCAAACGCTGATTGACAAAGTACCAAACGCAAAATGTGTAAAGAAATAAGTGAAGGAGAAACACTATGTCAGACACTACCCCAATGCTGAGCGCCACCAAGCGCGAGCGCACCGGATCGCGGTACTCCCGCCGTCTGCGTGAGTCGGGCTCGTTGCCCGCAGTCGTCTACGGGCACAAGGAAGAGCCTGTTTCCATCGCACTGGATATGCACGAGACCATGCTCCACCTCCGCAAAGGCGAGAAGGTCTTCGAACTCGACATCGAGGGTTCAAAGCAGCATGTCCTGCTCAAGGATCTCGGATACGACTACCTCGGAAACAACATCATCCACGCCGACTTCTCGCGTGTGGACCTCAACGAGCGTGTCGATACCAAAGCACACCTCACATTCGTTGGTGACGCGGTTGGTCTTAAGACTACCGGCGCGATCATGATGCACCCTGTGAACGATATCGAACTCAATGTGCTCATCACCAACCTCCCTGACCACATCGATGTGGATGTCTCAGGCATGGAAGTCGGCGATGTGCTCCACGCATCAGATGTCAAGCTTCCCCTCGACTCGATGGTCCTTCTTACTGATCCAGACACCATCATCGCACAGATTGTGATGAAGGCACAGCAAGCTGAGGGCGACGAGGCCGGCGAAGTCTCCGCTGATGCTGCGAGCCCTGAAGTCATCGGTGAGAAACCAGCAGAGGACAAGGCTGAGTAATCATGAAGCTGATCGTCGGACTCGGAAATCCAGGTATGCAGTACACCAAGACCCGCCACAACGCGGGGTTCATGGTCGTCGATGCGCTGGCAACCAAGTTCGCCGTCGGACAGATCGCCAAGTCTCGCTTCAACAGCGTCACCCTCGACGCGAACATCGGATGCGAGAAGTGCTTGCTCATGAAGCCCACAACTTTCATGAACAAGTCCGGACAGAGCGTCGGGGAAGCACTCCGCTTCTTCAAGCTCGATCCGCTTGAGGATCTCTTGGTCATCGTTGACGACATCGCTCTCCCAGTCGGATCCATCCGGATCCGCAAGAGCGGCGGCGCCGGCGGTCACAACGGTCTCAGCGGCATCGATCGCGTGCTGGGAGGTGCTCCCTACCCACGCGTCCGCATCGGTGTCGGGGAGGTCCCAAAGATGATGAACCAAGCCGACTGGGTGCTCAGCAAGTTCATGAGCGAGGAGACAGACAAGCTCAACGAGAGCATCGACAAGGCAACCAAAGCCGTCGAGCATATCTTGAGCGAGGACATCGTCAGCGCGATGAACACCTTCAACGAGAAACTCGCGAAGCCGAAACGTAAAGAGCATCCCAACGACAAGCAGGATTCCACAGACGACGATCAGTCTGTTCAAGATAAAGAAACCAAGAACGCAAGTTAAACACAAATATCCGGCGACCAAAGCCGGACACGATTTGGAGAAATCAATATGTCAACTGACACAGCAGCACGAACCGGTACTTACGAGGGCATGTTCCTCGTCACCCAAGCCGCGGCGGCCGCATTCGGTGAATGCGTCGAGCACATCAACCACCTCTTCGAACGCGCCGACGCGACCGTCATCGCGATGAAGAAGTGGGACGAGCGTCGTCTCGCATACGAGATGGACAAGCAAAAACGCGGCGTCTACATCCTCGCGTACTTCACCTGCCCGACCGACATGGTCGCTCACCTCGAGCGCGACGCCGTGATCTCTGACAAGATCATGCGTCTGCTCGTGACCACCGCTGACCACCTCACCGAAGAGGAAATCGCGGCTCACGACGATCGCAAGGGTCTGGACACCGAAGCCAAGCTCCGCGCTGAGCAGGGCGCCGCGGAAGAAACCGCCAAGTCCTCGACCGTCCGCCTCGGCGCTCCGGTCAAGGAAGAGGCACCTGCCCCAGCCGCTGAGGAATCCGCTCCGGAAGCTTCCGAAGGTGACGAGGACGCTCCAGCCGCTGAATAAGCCGCAGAGCACGCATTTCAGGCAGTTTTCAACCAACCCGCCCGAGTCTGGTCTGACCAGACTCGGGCGGTTGTGATATACTGCACATCGGCATTGGATCGGTCCAGTGCCAATCCCACCAGTCGCGTTACATCAATCACGACACATCTGAAACGGAGACATCAATGGCCGGTAGCTTCAACAAAGTCATGCTCATGGGGAACCTGACTCGAGACATCGAGATCCGCCACACCCCTTCCAACACCGCGGTCGGCAACTTCGGCATCGCCGTCAACCGCAAGTACAAAACCCAATCAGGCGACCAACGCGAAGAAGTCGCATTCATCGACTGCGAAGCGTGGGGACGCACCGCAGAAGTCATGGCGCAGTACCTCACTAAGGGGCGTCCAGTGTTCGTTGAAGGTCGACTCAAGCTCGACCAGTGGGACGACCGCAACGGCGGAGGCAAACGCTCGAAACTCTCCGTCGTCGTCGAAAACTTCCAGTTCGTCGATTCCGGAAACGGCGGGGGCAACTCCGGCGGAGGCGGTGGGGGCGGCGGATACGCACGCTCAGGAGCCGGCGGCGGAGGCAATGATGTCGCGATCGATCATGACGATATCCCGTTCTGATCTGTCCTCCTGAGATTCACAAGTCCGATCGAACCCCGAACCCACGCTAACCGCGTGGGTTTTTTCATGAATTCGTTCCCAACCAACTCAGAATCCATCACTTGCGACCTACACTCTGGACCCGGCTCAGCCGGCACTCCAGACTCGTCTGGAACCCTTAGTTGGGGATCCTCGCCGTGAGGGTCTCCTCAACTCTCCGTTCCGAGTTGCAGCTCGGTCGGTCAGGACAGCGAAAGGAACCATCCAAATGCGCAAAACAGTCAAGCTCCTCCTCACAGAGAATGTCGAATCCCTCGGTATCGTCGGCGATGTCGTCAATGTCAAAGTCGGCTACGCACGCAACTACCTCCTCCCATTCGGATACGCGACCGAGCCTTCCGAAGAGCTCATCGCTTCGCTCGCCGAGCGTCGTGCTCAGGCAGAGAAAGAAGTCGCTGAGCGTCGTAAGCAGCGCGAAGAGATGATCCACAAGCTCGACGGCCAAGAACTCACGATGGACCGCGCGTGCAACGATCAGGGTCACCTCTACGGCTCAGTCACTCAGCAAGACATCGCAAGCGCACTCAAGGAAGTCGGCTTCAATGTCTCCCCTCGCGAAGTGCGTCTCCCAGGTGCGATCAAACGCATCGACACCTTCGACATCCTCGTCAAGGTCGATTCAGACCTCGAAGCACATGTCAAACTCTGGGTCGCTCCGGACCGTCACATCGAAGACGATGACGCTGAAGAGATGGAGTTTGACAGCGAAGGCGAGCTGATCGTCAAGGACGACAAGCCCGCGAAAGAGGAAGCAGAATCGGCTCCTGCTGCTGAATAATCTTGGTTGATTCCAAAGCATTCAAAGACCCCTCTGGTTTAGAGGGGTCTTTTCTTATCCACAGAAAAAGGCACCTTGTTGGGTGCCTTTGCTGAGTTGGTTGGCAGGTCGGTTTAGTTGCTTCCGATCGGTGGATCGAACTCCATCTGGACGACATCACCGATTGTGTAGTACTGGATGTCAACACGAGTTGACACGAGGAAGATGAGCGTTAGTTTTTGACCGTCCTTCGATCGTGAGATCGCAGGAAGACCATTTTCGTTGAGCCCGCTCATCGTGGAGCCAGGTGTGTAGCGGATTGTGTACTCGTCGGAACTGTCGCTGTAGATGAATCCGACAGCTTCGTACTCATTTCCATCCGTGTCGATGAGCATGAATGGTTCGTCCAGTTCAGCTTTGTTCGCGGCTTCGGACAGCAAGCCACCTTCAACATCACTACCCACACTGACTTGGACCATGCGTTGGCTGTTGCCGTATGCGAACTTCTCTACTCGGAGTGATTTCGTCTGTGGCGTGTTCGATCGTCCGATTTCTTCGTCTCTGAAGATAGCGGTCCCTTCGGTCACTTCATTGTCATCATTGATTCGCATGCCGCGCTGTTTGACGAGCTGTGACGGCAGCACCGTGCCAACAGTTTCTGCAAATCGAGCGATGCTCCGATCTTCAACTTTCACGGATTCAGAGAGATCAAACTCGCGTTTGACGCGTTGGCCAGTCAGAAGTTCTCCAGAGCGGATAAGCTTCTCACGCGCCGATGCAGTCGCGAACTCGGTGTTCGCCGCGATCGAACCCACAGGTACGCGGATATTTTTTACATACAAAGCGATTGGTGTTTCGTCCGCAGGGACGAAAAACTCGAAGCCCATCGGGATTCGGCTCTTGCCGCCGCTGGAAGTAATGAAGAGGTCCTCACTATCAAACAACCAGCGTCCGTATTGGCCTTGATCAGAGGATTCTGAAATTGCTGCGATCGGGAAGATCGTTCCAGTTGAGCCGTCTGCTTTCTCTGTGAGCAATCGGATCTGACCATTGGAGATCACCACCTGTCCGCCCTTGCTGCCTTTCTCTTTGGCGCTGGGACCGAACTCGACGACATAACCCGCGACATGACCCGCCATCTGAGGGGTGATCGCTTTGCCGTTGATATCCACGAAACTGTGCTCGCCAACCGCATCGGACTTTGGACTCCCGGCGCCTGTCGCATCGCCGATCGTGTATGAAGACATGACCTTGAATGCGTCCTCAGTGATCGCGTTGCGTGCGGCGCCATCGCCGGGATTGATTCGTGCAGCGTAGCCAGTGAGAGTCAGATCGGGATACCACTTCTTAAGCGACTCGGAGGAACTCATCGAGCCCTCGGACAGGTTTGAGTAGACCATCGCGGTGACCGAATCGACTGGGAGCCAAAGCTTGTCGGTCTTGACAAGCGATCCCGCTCCGCTCCGATCACTGGTGTAATACACGGGCTGGTATCCGAGGAAAGTGGAAGGCAAGCGCATGTAGCTGATCCCGATGACCAAGACTCCTGCCGTCAATCCGCTGGAAATCAGGCCGAAGACCGCTCCACCGGCATAATCGACCGCCGTGGCGCTCTTGATGTTTGCTTTGACCACCTTGTCGGTAATGACTCGAAAAACGATCATCAGAATCACGAAAGGGAGGATCAAGGAAACGCCCCACGCGATCCCCTCGACCAGCGGCATGTCGCTCAGACCCAAGACGATCATCGCGAGCGGTTCCCAGAGAGCAAATGCGATCGCACCAGCGAAGAACACGCACAGCGCGTGAAGCATCGCGTTAAAGACGCCACGCGTCATCCATGCGTATGCGACACTGAGCACAAAGACTATTACGAGGATATTCATGAACATGGTTTACACTCCGTTGTGAGCTGACTCACGCTTCTCTGACTCAGTCGCTTATGCCTTTGCCGTTGCTTTGCTCGAGCTGCTTTTCTTTGGTGCAGTAATCCGTGTGACTTCTTCGATACTCGTGATACCCATGACCGCTTTCCGCAACGCCGCTTGCTGGACACTTGGGAGCCCACGCTTCCGCATCACCGCACGCAATCCATTCCAGTTGCCTTCAATGATCATCGCACGCTCCTCGTCCCCAATCGGGAAGATTCCAAAGCAACCTGTCTGTCCTGAGTATCCGACACCTGCACATACGCTGCAAGTCTCAGGTTTGTTGCGGACCAAGACCTGTCCACCCTTCTTGAACAACTCGCTGACTTTGTCCTCTGGGAGGCCAAGCTTCTTGAGCATGTCAGGGGTCGGTTGGTAAGGGACTTTACAGTTGCCACAGAGAACACGAACGAGCTTGCACGCGACCACACCACGCAGTCCCTTCGCGGCAAGCTTCGGATCACCGACCGCTTGCACATAGGTCTGTATCCCTTTGAGCGCTGAATCTGTGCGGATGCTGAGATATACGCGTGTGCGTTCAAGATCCGAGTTCGCGACCGTCTGTGCGGTCTCGACATCCGGAAGATCGCAAATGCTCACGATGTCCGGATCACGACGCAGCGTGGATCGGACAGTTGTCGCAAAGTCCGGTCCCTCAACACTCGAGTCCCACTGGATCTGCTTGATGCCTTCGAGCTGATCCTCAATCTCATACTCGATCGATTGGATATTGGAGGTGTACGCGTCATGGAGTTTCATGATCGAGTACGCCATCGTGGTGCGTCCGTTGTCCGATGGGGCACACAGGAGAACTGTACCGCCCACATGCTCGAGCTCGGACGCCCAGTTCTTGACCATGTCGAGTTGTTGATCGAGCATCCCCAGATCCGATGCCTTCCGGCGGACCGCTTGAGCGGGATTGAAGATCAGCGACATCCGCATGCCGCTCTTGGAACCAGAGGTATTAAGCTTGAGTTCCGCGCTGCTGATCGATCCGCCGGAGACCGTGACTTGTCCTGTCAGTTTTCGGCGACGATCGTTGACATCAAGACCCGCGGCTTTCTTCCAGAAATCGATGATCTGAATCGCGTCCGCGGCCGCGATCGGATCACCCGCTTGGCGAACTCCATCAACGAGGTAAGAAGCCGCGTAGGTGCTCTCGTTTGCAGGGAGGATGTCGATCTGACTCGCGTGCGCCTCAAAGCCCTTAATCACAATCTGCTCAGCAGAGACGCGGATTCCGAGTTCCGGAGTGTCCTTCGGCGGAGGCTGAACAGTAATCTTGTTGGCGCCGACGATGTTGAGTTCGGATGAACCGATCTGTTTCGCCGCCTTCTTCGCTTCTCGGCTCTCACTCATGTCCTTCATGTTCAGCGTGAGACGCTCACCCTCAGGGACCTTGGTGTCCTTGTTGGTGATTGAGACGAAGATCAGGATGTCGAGTCCGAGGATGATAAGTGATCCCACGAACGCCGCCGCGAAACCAGCGATGCCTGATACCGGCA
Organism: Phycisphaeraceae bacterium; assembly: GCA_009827215.1. Taxonomy (GTDB): domain Bacteria; phylum Planctomycetota; class Phycisphaerae; order Phycisphaerales; family UBA1924; genus UBA1924. Next base: position 10,777 of record WUAJ01000016.1, on the reverse strand, counting down.
GCGCGACTACGAGGATCAGTGCCGCAACACCAAAGATGATGTGGATCGCGTTCCATTTCTCTTGACCAAGGAAGAAGCGTTGAGCGTGCTTGTCGAGGACCGTTGAGATCATCCACGCCCAACCCACAAAGGGGGCGAACAAGAGGACTGGTTTCCAGATCGACATCAGCATGTAGGCATCAGCCGCGAGTGTGATCGTGGGAACAGAAGCAAGTGCTATCGACATAGTTGAAACCCTTTGCTGGGGTGGTGGTCTATCTCATCATCATGATGTCCAGCAGGGCTTACCCGCCGGACTGGACCATCATAGGGGGCTGACAGAGCGTATCCGCAGACGCATCAGGTGAACTTCTTGAGCTTCATCTGCAACTCGTCCACGTTTGGCGATGCCTCGATCGCGGTCCGCATGTGGATGTACTCATCTTCAACGAGTTTCACGAGCGAATCATTGAAATCGATCATCCCTTGCTGCTGAGCTTCGATGGAGTTGAGGATCTCGCGGATCTCGCCCTCACGCTCGTCGAGGATGTATTTCTGGACCACGCCGTTGTTGATGAGGATTTCCAGAGCCGGGATACGGAAGATGTCCTCGTGGAGCGTTGGGAGCAGCTTCTGGTATACAAACGCACGCATCTGGTATCCCAGAATCTTGCGGACCTGCTCGACCTCTTCCGATGGGAACAAGCCGTAGATACGGCTGAAGGTCTGCGTCGTGCTCGAAGCGTGGATCGTTCCGTACACCAGGTGACCCGTTTCCGCCGCGTGGAGTGCCGCTTCGAAGGTTTCTTGGTCACGCATTTCACCGATGAGCACGATGTCCGGATTCTCACGAACCAGTGCGCGAAGGCCGGTCTTAAAGTCCAGACAGTCGAGCCCGATCTCGCGTTGGTTGATCGTTGCTTTCTTGTCCTCGAAGATGTACTCGATCGGATCTTCGAGCGTCAGGATGTGCACACTCTTGCGAGCGTTCACATAGTCGAGCATCGAAGCGATGGTGGTGGACTTACCAGAACCCGTCACACCACAGAGCAGCACAATCCCCTGAGGCTGCAGCGCGATGTCCGACATGATCGGAGGCAGGTGCAGTCCTTCGAACGGTAGAATCTCGGAGGTAATGTTTCTTGCCGCGACTGAGAGCGTGCCGCGAGCTTGGAAGAGGTTGACACGGAAGCGGTGCTTCGCGTCGTAGTTGTACGCGAAGTCGACCGAGCCGAACTTGTGGAGGTCCTTCATCTGCTCATCAGTGAGGATGTGCTTCGCAATCTCGAAGAATTCGACCGCTGTGACCGGCTCAACATCCATCGCCTTGAGCGAACCACGCATACGGATCTTTGGTTTCTGCTCCGACTTCATAATGAGATCAGAAGCGCCGAACTTGATAGTCGCTTTCAGAAAGTCACCCCATCGCGTCGCGTGCGGATCATGGTTCTTTCCAGCAGTCGGATCTAAGTCAACATGCCCCGCGGTCGCGGTACTGGCTGGGGTATCAGTCACACTCATCGTGATTGCTTCCTCTAATTCATGAACAGAACCCACAGAGCAAATATCGCTCCGCAGGAGTGGTGGGGAGGTCTGTACGATATGCGAACAAACGCACGAGAACCCCCGTTGTGAGACTCAATGTTCGTGTTTCTAAGCGATTGGGTTCCCATTTCTGAACACAATGGAAACAGGATCAAAACAAAAAGACGGCCCCTGTTTGGGGCCATCTTTGTGAGAAGGATGCAGAGTGATTCAGATGATTACTTCATGCCCGCGGCTTCAAGCTTTTTTTCGTCTTCCATCGTGCCGAGGAAGTTGGATTCGAGCTCGACGCGGATTTTCTCCATCGCCTTGTTCTGGATCTGACGCACACGCTCCTTGGTCACGCCGATGATCTGACCGACCTGCTCAAGCGTCATCGGCTTCTCGTGACCGCCGGTCTCAAGACCGAAGCGGTGCTCGAGCACCGTACGCTCAACATCGGAGAGATCCGCACGATTCGCGATCACGATCTCACGCACCTCAGAAGCAGTGTCTTTCTCGAAGTCCGCACGCTTGGTTTCCAGGAAGTTGGATTTCTCCAGCTTCGGATCGAAGTCTGTCGGGAATCGCTGGCGGTATTTGCTCAGTTTCATGCCTTGACGGCTGAATGCTTTGAGAATCGCACGACACGCGTAGGTCGAGAACTTGAAGCCACGCCCTGCGTCGAACTTGTCAACCGCACGAAGCAGCGCCATGTTGCCCTCAGATACGAGGTCCGCGAAGTCCACTTCGCTCATGCGAGTACGCTTCGCCATCGCGAGAACCAGAGCGAGGTTGGTCTCCGCGATCTGCTCGCGGATCCGCTCGCTCTTGCGATACCAGTGGAGGAGTTCGTGTGCCTGCTCAGGAGTTGGTTTCTTGTCAGGACGAGCCCAGACCTCTTGCTGGAGCTTCCAGACACGATGCCGGGAGTAGTTGAACTGATGGAACAGGACGCGTTCCTCAGCACCAGTCAGGATGACCTGCTGCGAGGACTTGACGGTGCGTGAACGCGAGATCGACGAGATGTCGTCCATGACCGGGTGATACCAAGTCGTGTCCGGCTTCGCGATGTCTGGAGCGTCCTCGTAGATGTTCTGTTCAGCGTCGTCTTCGTAGAAGACCTCGGAGTCGATGTAGTCTTGCTCTTTGAGCATGATGGTCGCGAGCAAACGCTCGTCCTCATGCGAGAGCTGCTTGGACGATTTGCCCGCACGCGTTGATGTACGCGAAACGCCGACACGATGTCGTCGTCGCATCTGCTCAAGTGGGCTCGGGCCTCGGCTCGATCCCATGGTTTTCGTTTGGCTCGTTGCCTGCGTCATGCTGTCTCCTCGCTGCTGTCCTGCAGCGGTATTTGTCTCACAGATCAGTCCTGCAAACTGATCGAAAGTTCGTGTTGTTGGTCAGAATCCTGACCGAATCTCGTACCGATCGAGACGACGAGTCGTCACCGATCCCACCACACCAAATCGCGAACTTTGCGAATCTGAAAAAACTCAGATTTTCTCCGCGACTCAGATTGTCTCAGTCCATGAAGATCAACCGATCAGCTGAACCAAATCTTCCTGTAGAACACATTTTCCACCCCACATCCGGTGTGGAGCACTAGGTTGCCGGCTTCTCGAAAGAGTTGGTCAGGCGCTCATCGGCGCTCGCTGACCGAAATGGTGTTCGAGAGCGGGCGAAGTAAGGGGTAATTCCCTACTGCAAGTCGACTCAAGTTGAGCCGGTCCCAAGTCTTACGCACTGTCTGAGATAGAGTTTCCCAACACAGTACGAATTCAAAACAAAAACTCAAATTGTCGGGCGGCGTGTGGTGCCGACCACAACATGTCAGGTCTTGACGGCTTTGCGATTCGCAGACAGTCGTCGTTCCAGACAGTGGTTGTCCCCGACCATTCCTTCGATCGTTCTCCGACCTCGGCGCACCCGCCAAAGTCGGAATCCGATGCCGTCCTGGCATCAGCACGAAAGTGTTCATTGAGTCGCCTATTCACACACCAACTCATTGAACTTGACGGCCGATAATCTGCCGCCTAGAGTCGTCCCAGCTCAACCTTCAGTTGACTTCCCGATGCTTATCCTGCGGATTGAGGGCATCGGAAGCATGCGCCAAGTGAAACAAGCTGTTCCGAGCCGCCATGATACCTCATGGCCGATAGTTTGGCAACCCCAGACTTAAAAACTCCACATATCCACAATTGCACGCCCGATAATCCATTTATTCTGCATAATCTTGTGCGGAATATGTTCGGTGAATCCGCGCCTATGATTCTGTGTCAATTCAAGAACTCTCGAGCCGCACATGAGTGATTGCTCGACTATCAGGAGAAAATAATGCCATTCACACTCCCAGAACTCGGCTACGCATACGACGCACTCGAACCCAACATCGATGCAAAAACAATGGAAATCCATCACACGAAGCACCACGCGGGCTACATCGCCAAAGCGAACGCCGCGCTCGAAGGCACGGAATGGGACGGTAAGTGCTACGGCGAAATCCTCGCACGCATCCAGATGGTCCCAGAGAACATCCGCACCGCCGTCCAGAACAATGTCGGCGGACACGCGAACCACTCCCTCTTCTGGTCCATCCTCTCCCCCAACGGCGGCGGAGCACCAGAAGGCGAACTCGCAGAGTGCATCAACTCGACCTTCGGATCATTCGACGCGTTCAAAGAGCAGTTCGCCAACGCCGCCGCGACCCGCTTCGGATCAGGTTGGGCATGGCTCGGCTTCGACGAGAACGGCAAGCTCCACGTCGGATCGACCGCAAACCAGGACTCCCCGATCATGCACGGCCACAAGCCGATCCTCGCACTCGACGTCTGGGAGCACGCGTACTACCTCAACTACCAGAACCGCCGTCCGGACTACATCAACGCGTTCTGGAACGTCGTGGACTGGTCCAAAGTCGCTGAGTACTACAACATGTTCAAACCAGAAAGCTGCGGCAAAGAGGGCTGCTGCTCGTAATCCCAGCTGAATGAATCTTCCAAACCCGGAGCACCCCTCCGGGTTTTTTCATGCGCTTCCACTACGATCATGCGTGCGAAAGCAAACACTCATCCTCACCGCTTGGCTCGCGCTGCCGTTCATCTGCCTCACGCTCATCATGGCGTGGATCTTCGTCTCGCTCGACAAAGACCGATTGATGAACGAGCCCCCAGTCGGCGCCGGCGCTGGAGACACCGGGAACGCCAACGCGCTGGGACAACTCCTCGCCGGACGCGATCCCGATGAGATCTCCAAAGCAAACGACGCGCGAAGAGAGCACAGCGCCGTCGATCCCTTGGATTGGCCCGGAGGCGTGCTGCTGACCTTTGAGCACATCGTCCCTGACAGCGTGGACGGCTCCCTTCTCGAAGCACGCATCGTGATCGAGTCGCAAAGCAAGATCGCTGTCTTCGTGCGTCATCCCCAGTCGCTCAGTGAGCACCAGTGGGGGGTCGCGCTCGACCAGTTCGGCCCATCGATTGATGCCGCGACGATCGCCGTGGGATACCGCACAGAGGACGCGGACCCCACAAGCTGGAGCAAATCCACAATCCCGACGGCTCCCATCATCGCGGGAGACACGCTTTCTTCGGATCCGATTGAGATTCCTGTGCGGATCGACATCGTGATGCCATGAGACTCCTGAGCCGAAAGATTTACAGAGCGTTCCCGGAACTCGATCAGTTCGACGACTCAACTTGCAAGCGGTACATCAATCGAACAAAGCAGATGAGCACCACCGGGATGGGCTGCTTGCTGATGATCCTGGTCTTCATCGCGTCCTTTATTGCATGGGTATTCATCGAATACAACGCGATTCAAGTCGGTGTCTTCTGGGCGTTGGAAAAGCTTGGGATGAGAGTCGGACCATACACAGAGATATTTATCTTTCTCATCGCGTTCTCGGGTTACATCTGGTTCCCGTGGATCATGCTGCTGCTCGCAAGAGATCGCTGGCTCTACACACAGATCAAGAAACAACTCAAAGGCGTCGGATGTAGGGAATGCGGCTATTGCTTGGTCGGGCTACCAATCAACGAAACCCGATTCAATGGCTTCGTGGTGTGTCCAGAATGCAACTCCGAGAACTTCTTCAATGACCGGAGTCTCACGAGGGCAGATATCGATCCAACATTTGTCAGCTCTTAAGCACACGAAGATGCTGATATCCGCGCCCCAGCACATCCTTGCTCGGCGCGCTCAGCCAGCCGTCGAGAATCTCTGAATACACCTGCCGGAAGTCCGCGGTGTATTTGAGATCGCCGTTGTCCAGATCGGTCAGTGATGGATAGCGCGAGTGCAGTCCCGGATTGACCATCGGCCCGAACAGGAACATCGGCGCCGCGGTGCCGTGGTCCGTGCCGCCCGAACCGTTCTGTCCGACGCGTCGTCCGAACTCGCTGAAGCACATGCTCAGCACGCGTCCGTCGTTTTCCTGCGCCCTGAGGTCGCTATAAAACGCGTCCACGGCTTCAGACAACTGCTGCAGCAAGCGAGCGTGCGTGCCCTGCAGTCCGCCTTGGTTCGCGTGTGTGTCGAAGCTGCCGTGGGAGACATAGAACACACGCGTCGGCATCCCCGCGCGGATCATCGACGCGACCATGCTCAGCTGCGATCCCAGTCGCGTGTTGGGATACTGCACAAGCGATTCGGTGCCGACTGCTTTGCGGATCTTCGTGCTCGACACCTGCGCATCCATCGCCGTGCGGACGAGGAAGGACTTGTTGTCGTCTTCCATCGATTGCTGGCTGTTCTTCTCGATCGCTTCGTGGTACGCGTCTGATAGGTCCTTGCCCATCTTGTCGCCAGTCCACTGGTACATGTCCGCATCCTCGATCGCGACAGGCATCTGCGTGCGTCCATTGAGCATCAACGGCGCTTCTTTCCCGATCGCAATCATCGGCGGTGGGGGGTCTTGGTTCTGCGATTGATTCTTGCCGGGAGTTCCCGATCCATACCCACAGCACTGCGAGTCGATGTACTTCCCGAGCCAACCATCGCCCGTGCCATTCGTGTCCGCGGTGTGCCAAATATCCATTGATGCGAAGTGCGATCGGTTGGGGTTCGGATACCCGACACCCTGCACGATGCCGCAGAGTCCCTGGTCATAGAGGTTTTTGAACCCACTCATCGCACCGTGAAGTCCCAGCCCTCCATTGCGATCGAGCTTGAGCACTTCATTCGCAGACAGCGCAATCCGTGGGCGTACGCGTTGATACCCATCCTGTCCGAACGGCACGAGCGTGTTCAATCCATCATTCCCACCCGAAAGCTGGATCACGACGAGGATCTTGTCCTCATCAACGCCCGCGATCGAGCTGAGCCCCTCCATCGGACGAGGGAGCGCAAAGGCGCTGCTTTGGAGGAACGCCGGGACCGTGAGGGCCGCGGACGCGAACAGTGTCGAGTTCTGCAAGAACGCTCGGCGTGTGTACGCCTTGACATCGCTGGGATTCAGATGATTACTCATGAGTTCAACTCCAATTGATTCAACACAACTGATACTCCGGCATCGAGGTCAGCAGCACGAGCGCTCGCACCGCCGCATCGTTCTTCCGCATTGTTCCTTCTTCACCATCACCCCGAGCGCCCTTGAGCACCGATCCCACGACCTTGTCGTCGTCATGCCCCAGTGTCAACAGCGACAACTCACGCACGATCTGCTCATCGCTCGCTTCCAGATCACTCGCCCTCTGCAAGCTCGGTACAAGCGACAACGCATCGAAGTTCGATTTGTCCCGCATGAGAAGCGAACGATTCGGGAGCGCCCCAGTCAGCAAATAGACCAATGTGTTCTGGCGCACGAACATCGTCGAGGTATTGATCCAACTGCGTCCGCCGTCCCATCCCTTGACGCTCGGAGGCAGGAACACCGACTGCCCCATCAGATCCATCGCGTCCGCGACAACCCCTATATCACGAACCGGAACCAGCAACGAGCGCACCGATCCAATCAACAGCTCGCTCGGACTCTTGATCTTCGTACCCATATTGATCGGGTCGTAGAAGTGCCTCGAAAGTAGGAGTCTGCGGATAAGTGGTTTGAGCTCGTAACTTGATGCGCGGAAATACTGCGCCAGTTTTAGGATCACTTTCCGAGTTGATGAATCAAGTGCACTGAGATCAAACGGGATATCTCGCACAAGATACTTGTAGAGCTTGAATACAATGAACAACGCACACGCTTCTTGACGCAAGATTGCATCGACGAGTCCATCGCCGTCCATGTTCCCCTGCATCCCCAGCACATACTTGGTCCCTTGGTCGTGCTGGTTCTGATTGAATCGGAACTCGTCGTCTTCATAGGTAAAGCCCGTCAGCGTCCGTGCCGCTTCCTTGATGTCGCGTTCCGTGTAGTGCCCCTCTCCAAGCGAGAACAACTCGAGCAGCTCACGGCCGAGATTCTCATTGGGAGAATCCTTGCGGTTCTGGTTGTTGTTGAGGTACCTGAGCATCGCGGGATCACGGATGATGCCTCGCAGCAGATCCCCAAGATTCCCCATCGAGTTCGCGCGCAGCATCCGGTTCTGCTGGTACATGTGGTACGAGTCTTCGACCGTGCGGTAGCTCGTCGCGAAGTGCCCGTGCCAGAACAATGTCATCTTCTCTTCAAGCGGACGAGGCGAGCGCACCATCCGCGTCAACCACCAGCGTCCGACCTCGCGCATCTGTCTGCGATCGGCGCGTTGCCGTCTTTGTCGCTCTGTCCGATACTGCGCCAGCGCGTTCTCGTCTTGTGTCTGCCGAGCGCGATTGAGCGCCATCCGCTCCTCGCGTGTAAGAGGGCGCATGATCGCCGAATCAAACTCATCCGGCGTATCACTCTGAGCCGGGATGTCCTCGCAGTTGACTAGATGATCGACCGCCTTTTCAGCACCCCACGACGCGAGCGTGCGGATCTGATGATCGGTTCCCCCGAATCCCGCTCGCAGGAGCAGGTGCCGAGCTTGCGCGTATCCGAAGTGGTCATCGCGAATCGGTGAGGTCGAATCACTCACTCGTTTGATAGGTGCCGAAGCGATGCCGCTCATCGTCATAAGTCCATCTCCCGCGTGTGTATGCAATCACACACATCCCCAACGAACGAACGATCGATTCATTGCATCGATTTGCTCGAGTGCTGAGATGGACCCAGAATATCAGGATTTGGGACGTGATGCGACGCGAATTGCCCACATCAGTGCCCCAAAGATCGCAGCGATGAGCAGTGCCCCAATCACATGATGCGAACTCGTAATCACAGTTTCCATGATTCGAATACCGTGAGCGTTGTCCAGTTCCGATGCCGTTGGGAGCGTCGGGTGACCCTCTTCGCCTGTCTGTGTCATCGCCAGTGCGCCCCAGCCGAGCGTGAACTGCAGCATGACGAGCCCGTGGACGACAGCGCCATAGCGACGCATGTGCTTGAGTGAATCATCGATCTTTCCGAGCCGGATGCACTTGGCGCCCGCGATGATCACAAGCACGACAACGATGAACGAGAATCCGATATGCGACATCAACGCGTGCCCCGAATCGAGGTGACGCGTCATCGCTCCGAACACGAGCTGGATCGTGAGTCCGATCGCTGTGAGCAGGAGCAGCAGTCGAGTTGACTTTGCAGAATCGATCCCCTCGTCACTCGCGTTGATGGATTCCCAGCGCCTGCTGCACACCACACCTGTCGAGATCGCGAGCGCGAAGACCAGTTGCGCGAGCACGCCGTGCAGTGCTGCGAGAGCTTGTGATTCTTCCGAAACCCGAAGCGCCCCCATGATTCCTTGTGCACTGACCGCGATCAGCAGCAGAACGCTCATGATGCGAGGGAGCAAACGCGATGGCGCCCCGAACATGCGTACCACCAAGATGATCGTCGCGATGCCCGCGAAGGTGCCGAAGATCCGATGCGAGTGTTCGAGGTAGATCCTGATCTCATCCATCAAGCTCAGCGGGAACAGCACGCCGATCGCTCCATAAGTCGTCACCGAGTCCGGCACGGCGAGTCCAGATTCTGTGCTGGTTACCAATCCACCCACGGCAATCAACGGCAAGTAGCTCGCCGCGACTACCCACGCGAATCTGGCGCGCCAATCGATGTCCATGGATGCGTATCGAGGTTTGGAACTCAGCAGCTTGCCCATCAATCCACCGGCTATGGCGAGCAGTGCGATCACCACGATCGCCATGAGTGTGCCGCCGACGCTGAACTGATTCGCTTGCGATTCAAACCCTTCCAGGGACTCAGGTTGGACCACCATGAGTGATCCGAGGTAGATCATGGAGATCACGCCGCCAATCAGACCTGAGGCGGCGCCGACTCGCATATGCTGCGATTGCAAATTCCTGAGAAACAGGAACGTCAAAAACCCGAACGAAACCAACGAAATTGCGAGTATCGCCAGGACTGGAATGTCACGGTTGATGAGCAGCAATACCCAGCTCACGATCCCCATCAACACCGCTCCAGCGACTCCAATCGTTGTGGAAACCCCCAGAAACGCCCCTGAAAGGGGTGTGGAGTGGTTATTTGTTGTAAGTTCTTGTGAATTCATGGGATGCGAACTCCTTTATGGATCTGATAACTGAGACTTGGTCGCAGTTACGATTTCGCCGTCGTGTTTGAGAATATAGGGCCGAAAAACATCGGAAATTATCGCCCAGCCGCACAACTTCTCATCGATCTCATGCTACGCTCAGACCGAATGCCAGACCCTTTTTTGGAGGGTTTGGTTTTCGTATTCGGCGGATCGTGTGTCCGCAGACGCCTTTTCGAGCATTTCCGGAGTTCAACCCGTGAAACCTTTCTTCCCCAAATGGATGAACAGCATCCCAACGCTGCTCTTCATCGTGGTCCATTCAGTAGCGATCCTCGCGATCGGATTGATTTGGTACTACGCGACACCAAAGTTCTGGGAAGTCGGATACATGCCGACACAACCAGGCAGTGGGTTCAATCACCAGATCCATGCCGGTAAGCTCGGCATGGATTGTCGGTACTGCCACACCAATGTTGAAGACTCTTGGCACGCGAATGTCCCAACAGTGAAGACCTGTATTGGATGTCACGAAGAAGGCAAGCTCGGACCCAACGCTTCAGCGACTGACGAGAAGGTCCAGTTCATCCGCGACGCGTACGCCGCGGACAAACCAATCGAATGGCGCAACATCCATGTCGTTCCCGATTACGCGACCTTCCCGCACAACGCGCATGTCAACGCGGGCGTGAGCTGTTTCTCATGTCACGGCGCGATCAACAACATGCCGGGCGTGGCGCAAGCAGAATCACGCTCGA
>WUAJ01000150.1 GCA_009827215.1 Phycisphaeraceae bacterium | reverse complement strand
TATTGTAAGAACATGCCCAGATGCCGATCAGGATGGTTTCAGCGATGGTGGAGGCGGGCGAGATGATTGTGTGGGCAACAGCATTGCTTCAGACAGAACAACCAATGCAACCCTAGATAACTGCCCGAGTACCTCTAACCCAAGCCAGGCCAATCAAGATGGCGATCAATTTGGTGATGCCTGCGATTTAGATCGTGATGGTGATGGCTTCGAGGGAAGCTACCCATATGGTGGAGATGGATCAGATTGTGATGATTCTGATCCGAATGTGTGGCGAAATAGTGATATCTATCCAGATTTTGATGAGGATGGATTCAACGACAATACAGGTCAAACCGCGCCCTGCTATGGCGTCACAGTGCCACAATTCTGGACGACAAATAGCGTTATTGATAACTGCCCAGGCATCTTTAATCCAGGTCAAGAGAATTTGGATGGAGACGAACTCGGTGATCCGTGTGATCCTGATCGTGACGGCGATCAAGTACTCAATGAACTCGATTGTGCTCCTGATGATGCTTCGATCTGGCGCAATGACGCATATCCCGATGCGGATATGGATGGGTTCAATGATGGCACTGGGGAGGCATCGCCTTGCTTCGGTGACACTGTGCCAACCGGTTGGACACTGACTGCAACGATTGATAACTGTGTTGGCACCTTTAATCCCGACCAAGCGAACCTCGATGGTGACGAGTTCGGCGATGCGTGTGATGTCGATCGTGACGGCGACGGCTTCGAAGGGAGTTACTCATTCGGTGGAGATGGTTCGGATTGCGATGATAACGACATGTTCGTGTGGCGCAATGACGCTTACCCCGATGCCGACATGGACGGGTTCAACGACAACACCGGCGAGGCCTCGCCTTGCTTCGGTGACATCGTTCCTTCAGGTTGGACGCTGAATCCAACGATTGATAACTGCCCATTTATCGCCAATCCGGATCAGCTCAACGATGATGGCGATGCGTTCGGGAATCCATGTGATGACGACGATAATGGGAACGGGATCCCAGATGGCCCAGACTGCGCCTCGATGGATACAACAGTGTGGAGTAGTCAGGGAACTCTTGACTTCTTTGATCCGAAGAACTGGAACAACGGAACCCCATCGATGGGTGCCAACATTGCCATGTTTGACAGCACAGCCAATGGGCTGCCGTCGATTCCTACACCAGTATTTACAGCGTTCTCAGACAACCTCATTGTGGGAGCATTTACCCACGCGAACAAAGACTATCGCATCAACTTGAACGCCAATGACCTGATTGTGACCGGGGCGATGGATCGAAATGGCATGCGATACTTCGAACTCGGTGTTGATCAGTGCTTGGGTACTGTCTTGCCGCCACCACTGGAAAGACCTGTGCTCAGGTTCTCAAACGCGAATATTTTCCAAGCAATCGTTCGATCACCAAGTGCAATTATTGGAAGCGAAGGCGCGGCTGATCTCACTATTGATTCATCAACGGGCAATGTCCGCTTCGAGTTCACCGATGAGTTGATCGTCGGGAAGAACGGCAACGGGAATCTGTTGCTCAACGATTCCAGAGCAGAACTCAACTATGGTGACACCAACTCGCTCGGTGGTCGCTTTGTAATCGGTGTGAACTCGCAAGGCACAGTTGATGTCTTTGACGGCACTGTTGCGGCGGTCAATACCATTGATCAACTCATACTCGGGCAGAACGAGTTTGGCCATGGCTACATATTCATTGATGGAACCACTTGGACCCATAGCAGCGACGAGCTCGTGATCGGCGATCATGGTATTGGTGTACTCGCGATCAGTGGTGGGGGGTCATTCGCGACCAATATCACTACTCAGACGATTCTTGCGAAGGAGCCCGGTTCGTATGCACAGGTAATTATCTCTGGTGAACAATCCGAGTGGATCAACCTCGGCGCACCAGTTGAGACAGGCTTGGGTGAGGTTTCCCTGTCTGTCGAAGATGGTGCTGAACTAAATGTGTTCGGCTACATTAATCGTACTGGAAGCGACATCAGTGGAGACGGAGCAATCAACGGCGATGTCGTAAACTTCGGTACCGTAACTGTTGGCCGTGATGGCGACACACTCCCTCAAACACTCACAATCAACGGCAACTTTGATCAGTTCGACAATCCGACAGATCCAACCGAATCAGGTCGCATTATTTTCGACCTCCATAGTGATGGGGGAAGTGGAGTTTCTGCTGATTCATTGGTCATCAATGGGACCGCTCTGCTGGGAGGATCTTTGATCGTCAAATCGGATGAAGTACTCGATGCGTCGATCGGTACTGAGTTGACGCTCATCACAGCAGCAGGGCTCCAAGGCAATCAGTTTGATGTCGCCTTGATGCCTGGACTCTCAGACGGTCGCTTCCTGAGACCGAAGTACAACAATGTCTCACCGCTGCCGGATGATGAATCGCAGGGGCAAACTGGCAGTGTGACACTCGTTGTCGATTCACTCTCAGATACAGTGGTAGGAGATCCGAACGGCTTTAACACCGAGGGGCTCCCGACGAATGCAGCACTTGGCGATATTGACGGTGACGGATTCGATGATCTTGTTCTTGTCCTACCAGACAATGAGATGTCAGGTATTCTGGTCCTGTTGAATGGGCAAACGACTGAGCCACCTGAATCATGGCCAGGTTTCAACGGAGGTTCAGTCTTCCTGCCAACTGGTCCAGATCCATCTGATGTATCGATAGGCAATTTGGACAATCTGAATGGTGATGACATTGCAATCACCATCAGATCCACCGGTGCTGTCGAAACATACATCAGTAATGGTTCTTCAGATATTCTGACACGATTCACTTCTGGTCCGACTGCATTCTTCAACGAGTCGCCAGAGGCAATTGTTCTCGAAGACTTTGATAGAGATGGGTTCCTTGACATAGCCGTTGCAGGCGAACAACTTGGGGCCCCAGTTGGATTCCCTGGTCTGGTAACGGTCCGAATCAATCTAGCTGGCGGAGGATTTGGGCCGAATATTGACCACACCGTGGGTGATAGACCGGTTGGCTTGGGTGTCGATGATCTCGACAATGAGAAGGATCTCGATCTCTACACAGCAAACAATGGTTCCAATGGAGTATCTGTTCTCGAGAATCTTGGCGGAATCGGTCCAGGCTGGTTAGGATTTGCGCAATCATTCGAGCTCGAAGTCGATTCAGAACCGGTAGAAGTCTTTAGCGCGGATCTCGATCTCGACGGAGATATTGATTTTATCACTGCTAACGAGGCTAGCGGAACTCTGACAACGATCCTGAGTGATCCGAACGGAGCTGCTTCCTTGTGTGATTCATATGAGCCATCGGCAGACATCCCAATCGGCGGTTTGCCTTCAAACATGACCCTATGGGACATTGACAATGACCTTGATCCAGACCCAGTGGTCATCGTGACCAATGACGCATCTCAACGGGTGGCTCGGGTCCTGCGGAATCTCGCGATTGAGAATGCGGATGCTGGTACTCCAGGCTTGAGCTTTGTTGTCGATCGCGACTTAGCAGCTGGACAAGGACCTGTGATTTTGCTGACGGGTCAAGTAAACTCGAATCCAGAACAGGATCTTGCAATCGTGATTGATTCCGGAGCGGCAAGGCACGGTAGGGGGGCAGGCACCACAGCGGGCTTACTCTTCTCGCAGGCTGCTTGCCGTGCAGATATCAATGGCGATACCAGGCTGAACTTCGTCGATATCTCAGAGTTCTTGGTTCTTTATCAGGCCAATGATCCACGGTCGGATTGGAATGATGATGGCAGTTACAACTTCATAGACATCAGTGCATTCTTAACTGACTATCAAATCGGTTGCCCATAGTGTAATGGGTGTAGTGTGCACAGAGTTGTCGATGGAGAAGGGCGGATATCCCGCTTTGAATTCAGGGGAATCGTTCTGCTTGAGGTGCAAAAACTCAATCCACCACTCGGTCGCGTGCAGTTCAAAAACTTAGCCGAAGCGAACTCGTACTGATTTTAACAGATCCTGACGATTTCTATTCGCGATCTGCACACGAAAACAACTACAAGTCAGAGCATAAGTTGTCAGAAAGAGTGGGGGAGTCAGGCAGCTCGACGGTATGAACGAATCACGTAGTGGGCAGAAACTATTCGGTGTAAATGATGATCGATCGCCATTGAAATTGAAGAGAATGCGATTTGCCTGGGGCTCAGAAATCCTATCCGGATCCCAAGCTGGCGTCGTCGCTGGGTCGAATGCTCGATTGGGATCCAACCAGCAGCGCGATCTGGACTCAGGTTCGCACGATACAGCAATGCGCCTACAAACCAGCCATGATCTTTGCCATGGTTCCGTTTCTTTGAAATGTGAATGATTCAGGCCGCTCGATGGTAATGTCGGAGCAACCCGCCGAGCCGTGTGTCGCAGCAAATCTTTCCCGCGACCGCGGGTGGAGAAGTTGGCATGCATAAAAGATCGAGTTAGTTGCTTTGGAGACTTGATACACAATGTTCCGGTTCATGGCGGCGGAAGAATTGAAGATTCGCCATTAATCAATGATGATGCATTCATCGGGTGGGTTAGTACGATTCGAGGAAATGTTGTTATTCCTGCAAAAACTGTAGTACCTGATTCGCAGTCTGTTGGCCCAGGGCACGCTCTACTTGTAGCGAAGTCACCAGGTCAAGATACTCGGTCGATGTAAAATTTGAGGTATATCAAGAAGGAAACGATGTCTTATTGAAACGATCTTGGTATGAAAGCAATTACTACGGTAAACCAACAAATATGATGCTCGCCCAGATGGCGTTCGTATTCCTCAGATCAATGATTCAGCTTAACCTGGGTATCCAATAACGGCAAACTAAGATGGCTACGGAAGAAAGAACAAAGAGCGTCCAATACCATAAGGGTTACTGATGAATTCTGAACAACAAAACGCTATTTTGGCTTTGGATGGTCCTGCAAGATACAAGCATTTCATCAAACAGGTCGTTGATCATGGGCTTGTTTGGGGACTATATCAAAGTGGCTGGGCTCTGGCTGCGACTTGTGACGGAGCGGAGACAATCCCATTTTGGCCTGGGAAGCAATATGCTATTCTTTGTGCTCATAGAGAATGGAAAGGATTTGTTCCAAAAGAAATCAATCTTCAAGACTTTCTTGAAGATTGGATACCCGGGATGGAAGAAGATAAAACTCAACCGGGAATATTCTATACACCAACAGATAAGGGTGTAATCCCAACGACTCAAGAATTGCTATGCGATTTGCAATCCGAGCTATTGAAGTATGAGTAGTGAAAATGTCTAGCGTAGTGGGCAAAAAAACGTTGAAAATGAAAACTGATTGTCGTCGATTTTGAGGAGAGTGCGATTTGCCAGGGTTTCAGAAACTCAATCCGAGTCTCCAAGGAACCGGAGATAAGCAATGACACGGAGGAATGTACGGAGCCCGTTGGTCTACCAAACAAACTGCTCAAGGCACGGCCAGAGTTTACAATAAACGGCGTGGGAAACCAATCACGAATGTATGATTCTCGTGAATCCGCCTCTTTGAAATGTGAATGACTCAGGCCACCCGATGGTAATGCCGGTGCAACCCGCCGAGCCGAGTGTCGCACTTGATCTCGCCAACAGTAGTTGGAGAATTAGCACACATGACCGGTCGATTGCCAATTCCTTGGTGCGGTCGTTCATGGTGGTAGTGCTTGACATATTCGCAGATCAGGTATTCGAGATGTTTCCCACCAACGGGATGAAGTGATCCAGGCACTCGATTTTAAGTGACTTGATCCATCGCTTGATGTACGCATTCATCAACGGTGCCTTGATTGGCAATGGATACGGTTTCACGCCTTCTCGCATCAGAGTTTCACTGAACTCTCTCGTTTACAGCATATCATTGTCTCGCACCAGAATGGTCGGGGGCTGCAGTCCAAGTTGCTCGACCATCATCGGGAAGCATTCGGCGACTCGGCACATCCAATCGCTGGTGGGGTACCGTGTTGATTTGGTGACGATGACCCTTCGGCTCTCGATGTGCATGAATACAAGTGTTGTGTATCGTTTAAACCCGCTTGGAGTAAGCACTTTCTTGGTGAAGAAGTCGCATGACCAAAGCGTTG
>WUAJ01000149.1 GCA_009827215.1 Phycisphaeraceae bacterium | reverse complement strand
CACCGCAGGCGGCCCATCAAGCACTTCCACCGCGTCACGCGATCTGACCACGCTTCCACGATTCGTGATCCCACGAAACAAGTGGACCACCTCAGGCACCATCTCCAGACTCGCGGATCCGATGCGAAACATCAATCGCATCACCATCCACCACGATGCGATCAGTCCCATCCCATCAGGACGCTATGCGGATTCGGTCCGCCGACTCTCAGCAATCCGCCGTGGTCACCTCTCCAATAAATGGGCGGACATCGGATACCACTACGCGATCGATCCCGCAGGAAGAGCGTGGCAAGCTCGACCGCTGGTCTACCAAGGCGCGCATGTCAAGGAAAATAATCCTGGGAACATCGGGATCGTCATGTTTGGGAACTACGAAAAATCCCGCCCAACCCCCAAAGCGCTCGAAACGCTGAATCAGCTAATCGCTCACGAGATGCGTCGATTTAATATCCCCATCCATCGTGTCTACACACACCAAGAGCTCAGAAGAACCGCGTGCCCCGGACGACATCTCCAAGCACAGATGGTCCAAATTCGCAAACCCAACGGTGCTCTTGCAATGCTCGTCGGCGAATCACTCCGCGCGTAATCACATAATAGGTTGTACCAATTTCGATCCCGAATCCTCAGGATTGGTGTGCCGCATCGACTGCATGCTCAAGATCCTGATCGGGATCGTGGGTCCCGAAGATCGCCGATCCCACACGCACGAGATTCGCGCCCTCTTCGATCGCGACCTCGAAATCGTTGGACATTCCCATCGATAGCAGGTTGAAGTGCTTCTCCCCCACCCCGATCTTGACCAGATCATCAAAGATCTCCTTGCAACGAGCAAAGTGAACCCTGGAGTCTTCGGGATTCTCCGTAAGCGGCGCCATGGTCATCAGTCCACGCACACGCACATTGATCATCGTGTCAATCTGCTCAGCAATTGCACCCAGAGCAGCAATCGGGAGCCCAAACTTGCTGTCCTCCCCAGATACATTGACCTGGATGAGCACATCAAGCACTTGATCAAGCTTGTTTGCGACAGTCTGCAGTTCCTCTGCGAGACGGAGCGAGTCCACTGAATGAATCAGACGAGTACAGTCCGCGATCTTGCGCGCTTTGTTGCGTTGCAGGTGTCCGATCATGTGCCATCGAACAGGATCATCAACATCAACCTGACTCGCGTCCGAAGAAGTCCTTGGGAGTGTTTTGATTCGCTGGAACCATTCGTCAATCACTCCCGCTCGTTGAGCGAGCTGCTGAACACGATTCTCACCGAAGTCCCTGTGTCCCAGTTCGATCAGTTCCCGGATGTCCTCAGGCTCGGCGTACTTGGTCACCGCGATCAGATAGACCGACTCAGGCGACCTTCCCGAACGGATAGCGGCTTTCGCAATCCGATCCTTGACCTCATTGTAACGATCCGCGAGTTCAGTCATATCAACTCCGTCTCAAATCTCGATCCGTAAGACATACGGTACCACAAGTGGAGCTTGGACGCATCAATCCGGATTTCCACCGATATTCTGACGCCTTGCCGGGGAGTTTGGAGACGCGGTCCCCTCTGTCTCAGGCTTCGTTCTCCAACGACCATACCCGAGTTCTTTGTCACGCTCGCTGGGATCCTGCGCATCAGCCGTGAGTCCGAAACGCTCCTGAAGTTCAGGGTCCGCACCGCTGGTCTGATTCACTTCGACACGGCGTTTCTGCAGATCTCGGCATCCCGACATCAGCACGATCGAACACACACAGATCCCGCAAACGAGCACGCGTGAACGAGCAGCATGAGTTTGAGTTGTTTTACGATTCAGCATGCGTAAGTATACGCACTGATCTCAAAGCGGATCTCTGGGAATGTCAGGCCCAGCGCTGTGTGGGGGAGGTACTAAGCCTGGATCTTGCGATTCTAGTCGATCATTGAGGTCAACCAAACGGGATTCCAATCGTTGCATCCGCTTACCCAGTTCGTGCACCGCTTTGCTCAACTCATCGAACTGTTCCTGAGAGCGACCATTCTGGAGTTCCAAAAAACCCAGTGTTTCTTCGAGTTGATCGAGTTTGTCTGGATGTTCATTGCGTGACTGGCTCATCCAGAGATTGTAGCCAATCGGATGCTCAACCGGCTTTATCGAGCGGATTCACCAAGCCATCGGTCATACTCGAGATCGTCTTGTTTCTTCCCGAGTTCTTGGCCTTATACAGGTTCGCATCCGCTTGCTCGATCCATTTGTTCGGCTGAATTGTTGGACCATCGGTGCATCCCGCGATCCCGATCGAGATGGTGATCTTCCGATCTGGATGCCGATTCCATACTGTGTTCTCTATTTCAGTCCGGATCCGTTCGCAGAGCAACTTCGCTTGACTTGGATGCGTATCCGGCAGAATGAGCGCGAACTCTTCCCCACCATATCGACACGCGATGTCGCATTTACGGACATGATCCTGAATGATATTGGAGAGCCCTGTAATCACCGCGTCACCCGCTGGATGACCAAAGGTGTCGTTGATCGACTTGAAATGATCGATGTCGAGCACCGCGAGCGACAGACCGCTCGCTTGTCTCATGCAACGCTCGTATTCCTCCTCCCATCGATTGTCGAAATATGAACGGTTGTAGAGTCCAGAGAGCCCGTCAATCTGTGCTTTCTGCTCCAGCATGCTCAATAGGTATGAGATCCGCAGTGAGCTACGAATCCGTGCTCTGAGCTCTGTCAGTTCGAAGGGCTTTGGAACAAAGTCCACGGCACCTAGGTCAAAGGCCGTCACCTTGTCTTGAGTTGTGTCTTGTCCTGACAGGATAATTACTGGAGTATTCCGAGTAGTCGGATCTTCCTTCAACTCTCTGAGAGTTTCGAAGCCGTCCATCCCAGGCATATCGAGGTCAAGGAGAATCAGTGAGGGGAGATCTGAAACTGCACGATTTATCCCACTGCGCCCATCGAACTCGCTCACGATGTGGATCGACTCAGATTTGAGTCGCGCCTTGAGGAGACGATGCACAAACTCCGAGTCGTCTATGAGCAAGACTACCGGTGAGTGGTCATGATGTGCTTCGTGGGATTCAGGCATGAAAGTTTCGAGTTCGAGTGCTTTGGTGGCTCACGACAAACACAGTACATAGCTCAGGGTTCGATGTATCTCTGATAGACTTTGAACTGTTCGATGAGTGTGTCGAACTCATCACGGATATGGTCAAGCTCGATCATCTCAAGATTACTTGTTTTGAGACGCTCTTCGAGCAACGCGGCAGCATTCCCGATGGAGTCGAATCCGAATCCAGGAGCTGCACCTTTGAGCTGATGAGCTAAACGATTCATGTGTGCGAAATCACCCGAATCCGCGGCTTGGTTCAGCGATTGCACACGATTCGGAAGTTCAGCGAGGAAAAGTTCAATGAGCTCAACATCATCAGAGTCAGTGACATCAAGCGAAAAATGCGATTGATCGTAACACGGCATACCGAGATCTCCTGAGTCAGGTATCGGCTGGTCAGAGACCGCTATTCAGTCGGAGATTAAATAGGTGTTTATACTGATCGCATAGGTCCCAATAAATGGCCTACACCCCGCTAAAAAGCGAATCACCCGCGGAGCTGAGCCCGACGGGTGAAGCATGCTGTTCTATATTGAAAGTGACCCCAGCGGGATTTGAACCCGCGTTACCAGGATGAAAACCTGGTGTCCTGGACCTGGCTAGACGATGGGGCCGCACGGAACAGGGGGTACTGTATTCCCCGATTCTCGTGCGTCAAGTCTGCTCAGCCGTCAAATGCAGTCATCTGAATCAATCTCAGATCTATTATCAGGACCCTTGCTCAAACGACGGGATGATGACCAGCACCAAGAGGTCATAAAACAGGTGCACACCCACCGCGATTCCCAGCCCACGCATCAGAAACAGCAATCCGAAATACATCCCGGCGAGAAAGTAGAAGAATGCGAGCTTGAAATTGATGGATCCGTCGAGCATGAAAATCTGATCGTGATGCCAAGCGAAGACCAGTGAGGAGAGGATCAAGCCAGCAAAAAAACCTTTGGTCTCGCTGAATCCAAGCACATCGGAGACCAAGAAATGGATCATCGTGATCAATACCAATCGGAATAGCATCTCTTCGTACAACGATGCTCCGAATGCGAGCATGACCATACTCGCCTGTGACCCCTCGACTGGTGCGGCTTGGATGACCATCTCACCCCCACCCACCCCCATCGGTTTGAGCAGCATGACCATCACTATCAATGGGCCTGTGAGAAACGCAGATTCAGCGATCATTTTGAGCCAAACCCCGACTGAGAATCGAAGCGGATCTTTGCTCAACACATGCTGTATGAGCAACATGGTCACCAGCGCCAGTGCTGGGAGATGAAGTCCGGCAGCACCAAACACATTGAAGAAACGAACCAGCATTTGATGTGCTTCGAGCGAGTTACCAACAGGGCCGAAGACCCCCATCGATCCAAGCTCATACATCACAATGATGGGGAGCAGAAACAGCAACATCGGGAGTGGGCGCATTGATATAGAGAAGTAGCTGTCCCGCGCCAAGATGGGCCGATCACTGCTGGTCCCGGCTTGGTTGGGGAGCATCTTGGATGCTCGTTTCTCTGACGATGACATTGCTTTAGCTGTCCCTCGACTACTCAGCGGCTCTACTGAAGAAGCTCAATGGTCCATGATAGAAAAACCCGACCGCGAAGGTCGGGTTTCGTGGAGTTTCTGTGAGAATTCTCGAAGCTCAGGAAGCGTGAGCTTTGAGTCGAGCATTCATCCGGCTCTTGCGACGAGCGGCTTGGTTCTTGTGGATGACACCCTTTTGAGCGGTCCGATCTACGATCGCTGCTGCCTTGCGGTATGCCGCGGCTGCATCGCCGTTACCTGCGATGCTCTCGTCGAAATCTTTGATAGCGGTACGCATAGTGCGGAGACGCCAGCGGTTGAGAGCACGACGCTTCATGTTCTGACGGATACGCTTCTTTGCGGAGTTCGAGTGAGCCATACAGTCTTCATCCTTCGGCACTTGTGCCTATTTATAAGATCCGACGCAGAACCCCACGCCGGGCTGACATTGTTCCCTCGGAGAGAAAAGAAATCAAGCCTGAATTGGGAATCAACTTGCCAAATCCCGAATATGTGCTTACCCTACTCTCCGCTCAGCAAGAGCTGATGCGGGCGTAGCTCAACTGGATAGAGCACCTGACTACGGATCAGGAGGTTGAGGGTTCGAATCCTTCCGCCCGTGCTTCAAACCTCTCATTTGGAGAGGTTTTTTCGTCGATTTACTCCAAAATCTTCCCCAAACAGGATTCAAAAAAACACCCGCAGCCGATCCCCAACATTGGGATTCGACTGCGGATGACGCACACGACACCACTCGTGCTTGAGACTAGAGAATAAAGCGACCCACCAGACCTTGGAGCTGCTCCGCTTGGTGCGCCAGATCGCTCGCGGCTTGAGCAGCTTGAGAAGCTCCCTCCGAAGATTGACGCGTGACGGAGTTGATCCCCTCGACAGCCCTGGCAATCTCGCCCGTCGCTGCGGACTGCTCATTGGCGGCTGCAGCGATATCCTGTACCATGCCTTGTACGCTCTTTGACCCCCCAACGATGGACTCCAGAGCAGTTCCAGCTTGTGTCGCGAGTTCGACACCCTTTCCGACTCGCTGCGATCCAGCTTCGATCAGTTGGACCGCAGAGGAGGTCTCAGTCTGGATCCCAAGGATGGACTGGGAAACTTCCTTTGTCGCTTCCGTGGTCCGCTCTGCGAGCTTACGGACCTCATCAGCGACCACAGCAAATCCACGCCCGTGCTCTCCTGCTCGAGCTGCCTCGATCGCTGCGTTCAGAGCGAGCAGATTGGTCTGATCCGCGATGTCGTTGATGACCGCGATGATCTCACCAATCGTCTCGCTCTTTTGTCCCAGCGTGTTGATGGTCTCGGCGCTGCCTTGGACTTCGCGAGCGATGCCTTGCATTTCTTCGACTGTGGAACTGACGATCGCACCGCCTTCTTCCGCTTGGTGCTGACTATCCGCAGACGCTGAGGTAGCGTCTGACGATTTCGCGGCTACTTCATTTACTGACTGGGAGAGCTCCTCAACCGCCG
>WUAJ01000148.1 GCA_009827215.1 Phycisphaeraceae bacterium | reverse complement strand
CACCATCGTCGACCACCACCTGCAAGGCAACTCCGAAATCTCCACAAGACGACTCCTCGACACCAAAGCCGCCGCCGTCGTGCAACCCGTCGCCGAGATCTGCTGCCATGTCCTCGGAGTCCAGTCCCCAGACCAACTCCCCGTCGATATCGCAACCCCTCTCTATGTCGGACTCGCCACCGACACCGGATGGTTCAAGCACTCCAACGTCGACGGCCGCGTCATGCGCCTCGCCGGACAACTCCTCGATGCCGGAGTCGATCACAACGCACTCTTCGCGATGCTCTACCAACGCGACCGCGCCCCACGACTCAAACTCATGGCACGAGCCCTCGACTCCCTCGACCTCATCAAAGACAAAAACGCCGCCATCATGACCCTCACCCTCGAAGACTTCAAAGCAACCAAAGCCGCACCCGGAGACTCAGGAGGATTCGTAGACATCCCCCAATCCATCGAAGCCATCCGCGTCGTTGCCCTCCTCAACGAACAACACGACTCCGAAGGCACCTTCACCAAAATCTCACTCCGCTCCAAGGAAGGCGAGTGGAACAGTAAGCCCGCCGTCGATGTCAACCAGGTCTGCCAATCCCTCGGCGGCGGAGGACACGCAAGAGCCGCCGGCGCAAGAGTCCGCGCATCGCTCCAAGAAACCAAACAAATGCTCATCGAGGCACTCCCGTGAGCAAAGACGACATCCGCAAAAAAATCAACGACGAACTCCGAAGCGGATCCGGAAAGCCGCGCCGCAATCAAGGCAAGAAACAGCCCAACCGCAAACCCTACCAAAAACACTCCGCAAACCGTCCACCCAAAGTCAAACCAGGCAAACGCCCACCAATGGGCATCATGACCACCACACTCTGGGAATACCCCTCACAACACTACGACTCCTCCAACTCCACCATGCAAGGCTCCAAAGACTACATCGGAGCCACACCCTCCTGGGTCATCTACCAACTTCTCAAACGCTACACCAAAGAACACGACACCGTCATCGATCCCATGTGCGGCTCCGGAACCACCATCGATGTCTGCAAAGACCTCAACCGCAAACCCATCGCCTTCGACCTCAACCCACAACGACCCGACATCAAAAAGAACGACTCCCGATCGCTCCCACTCGACGACGACTCCGTCGACTTCGCATTCATCGACCCGCCGTACTCAACCCATGTCGACTACTCCGACGACGACCGCTGTATCGGCAAACTCGACGCCGGCCAACAACCAGAGCACGACGACGAGATGATGGGACACGCGTACTACGAAGCCATGGACGCCGTCCTCGCCGAGCTCTACCGCGTCCTCAAACCAGGCAAATACCTCGGCCTCTACGTCTCCGACTCATGGAAAAAGAAAAAAGGCGGCAAACCCGGCGAAGGCACCTTCATGCCCATCGGATTCGAACTCTTCGCCATGATGAGCCAAGCCTTCACCCCCGTAGACATCATCTGCGTCGTCCGCCACAACACCAAGCTCCAACGCGGCAACTGGCACAAAGCCGCGGAAGAAGAGAACTTCTTCCTGCGAGGGTTTAACTACTTGCTGATTATGCGGAAGCCATGACATTTCCACTGACGCCTTGTATTCCAATCTATAAATTCTTGACAATACCTGACTCTAACTCATCAATCACAAACGACAAACTTTGACCACTCTTCTTGCAACGCTTGCCTAGCTCCATTGCTATGGAATGCACTATCTTAAACCAAGTTCTCAACGCTTCATCAGGGGAGGGTTTCAGCTTCGATTTCGTTTTTTGATGACTGACATTTCCGTGAACAATGTTTGATCTAACTTTATACAACATTTTGAGTTGATCAAAGACTTCAACACTTTCATAATCACCTACATTTGCCAGCAAAGCAGCTCCTCGTACTGCTAATGTTTTTCGCAGCTCTGATTGATCAGTGGGAAGCAGAAGCCCCTCTAATACGATGGACAAGTCAACTACATAATCATCCCAGTACTTTCTTGACTGAATAGCAACCAACCGATCCATAGTGAATTTCGCATGTTTACACAATGCAGAGACTTCGCTGAAACTATCTGGATAGGCATCCCGAAGTTCATTCGTAGCTATTTTCATCCCAAAATACGGTATACTCAGCTTTGGAGTCATATCAACAAACATTGCATAGCCCTGAATTGGCAAATACTCTTCCGTTATTAAACCAATAAATCCACTGCAACCTATTGAACTCATACCTGACATCCTTAAGGACATGACGACAACACTCAACTGGCTTTCTATATCAAATGAGTCTGGAAGCTCCCCTTTCGCAACCTTGAAACGCTTGACAATCACAGAGTCTGGCCGGTGGCTAGATCCGTAGGCATCCCAGGAGCGGATTGGCGATTCCTTTTTACTCAAAACCTTCTTCGCGGTCTTATCGTTCGTGACCTTCCATCCATATCCCAAATCAAAGTCTCTATGACATGCAACAAACACACCCCCGTGTAACGAGCAGAAAATATCAACTTCATAAGTATCATTCGACCAAAGACGAATGCACTCGTCCATGGCTGAATCCAAATCAGACTCGGCCGCATGAAGCCCGAAATCCCTCACGGCTAATGCGATAGGACGGAGTGCATCACGCTCAAAGGATGCGTCAGAATCGCTCGGCCCAAGGCTCCAATTTTTCTTTATTGTTTGATCTTGTAAAAGAGAATCTTTGAAGCTCACAAGTTCGTCCCGTGATCCTTCCCGGATCACTGTGTATACATTGTTCAGTATCTCTGAGAAACGCTGATGAGCAGTTTTACTCGGATCGAACGCTGGCACAAAATCTGAAAGATCATGACTCGCTAGCTTGCTATACAACTCCCGCATCGTTTCTTTAGGTTTCATTTTCACTCCATCTTTATCAAACTTCACAAATCAATACCACCCGGTTTACCACACCACCCATGCTACCCGTGATTGAAATCTATAAAACACACATCTGTGCGCAAATCTCCCCCACTCCCCCAACTCCCCCCTTCCAATCCCCACGCCGATCAACTACAATTCCCCATGCCCCCACCACAAACACAAGGGGGCACAATGCAAAGCCAATCGCACGCATACACACAACAAGACACTTCACTGCTCACTGAAGCCCTCCTCGAGGACCTCCTCGATCCCGCGATGACTCCCATCCTCATCTGCCAAATCCACGGCCTCACCCTCACACAACTCCGCACACTCACCCAGTCCGCAGACTACCAAGCCGCGATCGAAGCGATCCAGTCCATCAACGCCGCGCGGACCCCAACCATCGAGTCCAACCTCCACCTCCAATCCCAAGCCGCCCTCAAAGACGCCGCCGACATGGCGCACCAGCAAAGCGACCACGAATCCCTCCGCAAGTCCGCGACCGCGCTCCTCCGCGAAACCCGCCCCACTCCCTCGCGCCGACCAAGAAAACCATCCAACAAAGGGTGCCACGGCTTGACCGTCTTCGGCAAGCCGTGCTCGTCGAAATGGGAAGTCCCTCACCCACCAAAGACACGGCTTGCGAAGACGACAAGCCGTGCCACCCTCAAATCAGAATCCCCCCGAACCAACCCCAACAAGTTCTGGCACGCCGTTTGTGTGAAGTCTCCCGCGGGTATCTGGTGTCCACGGAGGGACACGGATACACCGACAGAGGCAAGCCATGAACTACGGGATTCAGATCTCAGCATCAGGAGCACTCTCCTCCATCCACCGTCAGGACGCACTGACCGGAAACCTCGCAAACCTTGGAACCGCAGGGTTTAAGCCCATTATGAGCGGAACCCAGTTCCGCCCCGCAGTCCGCCAAGAAGACGGCGTCTACAACCTCCCAAGCAACGACATGCTCGAACGATTAGGTGCAGGCGTATTAAGTGCGCACACCAAGATCAACTTTGCGCAGGGCGCAATAGAGATCACCAACGGCGACCTCGATGTCGCAATCGAAGGATCCGGATTCTTCAAAATCGAATACGACGGCGGACAAGCCCTCAGCCGCGACGGACGCTTCGCCATCGACGCGACCGGCACTCTCGTCCAGTCCGCGACCGGACGCCCCGTCCTCGATCCGAACGGCAGTCACATCCGCATCGATCCCCAAATGGGACCAGTCCAGATCCACAAAGACGGCTTGATCACCCAGCGCGACGCCGCCGTGGGACAACTCGGACTCGCAGATGTCCCCGACCGATCCATCCTCGCCAAGCACGGCGAAGGTTTGTTTGTATCCAAGTACGGCACCGACCTCAACCTCATCGACGGCACCGGCGTCTTCCATCAAGGCTCGATCGAAGCATCCGGCGTCAACGAAATCGACGCGATCATGCAGATCCAGTCCGCCGCACGAGCAGCGCAGGGCAACATCGGCATGATCGACATGCAAAACCGCATGATGGACCGCACCATCAACACCTTTGGACGCATCGCGTAAGCGAGCAGGAGATAGAACAATGGCAGTTATTGCGATGCAATCCGCGGCTTCCGGACTCAAAGCACTCAACACACGGCTCGATGTCACGGCGAACAACCTCGCGAATGTGAACACTGAAGGATTCAAAGCGTCACGCGTGAACTTCGAGGACCTGCTCTACATCGAGAAGGCACAGCCTGGCACGGAGAACGCGAACGGCGATCAGCGTCCGACTGGTCTCTATGTCGGATTGGGTGTTCGCGAATCGGGCACGCAGCAAGACTTCTCGCAGGGACCACCGATTCCTGGGAACAGCCCGCTCGATATGTACATCGAAGGCAAGGGATTCTTCCAGGTGCAGGTGGAGAGTGATACTGGACAAGGCGGCATCGCATATACACGAGCCGGGAACTTTGTCCTCAACGCGGACAATGAAGTGGTGCTCGCGAACTCTGACGGGCGTCGTTTGCAGCCAACAGTGACGATCTCCGCTGATGCGGAATCGTTCTCCGTCAGTGCCAATGGTGAGATTCTGGAAGTGATCCCTGGACAGGCGCAGCCGAGCGTGGCGGGACAGGTCGAGCTCGCGATCTTTATCAATGAGACTGGTTTGACGCAGATCGGTGGGAATCTCTGGGTCGAGTCCGCGGCGTCGGGAACACCGATTACTGGTGAACCTGGCTCAGAAAACTTTGGTTCGATTCTGGGAGGTTCGCTTGAGGGATCGAATGTTGATCCGGCGGTGGAACTCATCGAGTTGATCCGTACGCAGCGTGCGTTTGAGATGAACTCGCAATCGATTCAGGCCGCGGACGAAACGCTGCAGTCGATCTCTCAGCTCCGTCGGTAATGGGTAAGTAATGATGCGTGATGTGACACGAACAATCCGGCTGATCATGGCTTCGGCTATGCTCCTGCCCGCGACGGATGCGGTCGCGGGGATCACGACGGTCACGCTGCGCTCGACTGTTCGTGTTTCACATGATGATTCGATCACACTCGCGGATATCAGCAGCGTTTCGGGTGATCAGGCAGAAGTTCTGAATGGACTCTCGCTCGATGAGATGCTCACTGATGTGGATACCGCGTGGTGTGTTCTGAGTAGCGATCAGGTCCGTTTGTTGATTGATTCGGATAAGCAGCTCAATGGTGGTTCGATCGTCATCAACGGTACACAGAGTTCGGTCCGGCGAATCGGCAACACGAACAGCACGGCGGAGGTCCGCGTCGATACGGATACCAATGAACAGCAGGTCAGCGGTGGACCGGTGGTTCGGGATCATATCGAGCGGTGGGTTCGGGATCGCTACCAGGTCGGTACGGACCTCGTCAGGATGTCGTTCCGTGAGCATGATGAGTCATTTCTGCAGACCTCGACTGCTGGTCGATTGGTTGAGATCCGTGAGGTTTCAAGGCGCGGACGCACGGCGATCCGCGTGATCGTGCTTGAGGAGTTGATCGTTGCTGCGGAACGCGCGTTGATCTTTGATGTCGAGATGTTTCGCGAGGTGCTGATTGCGAACCAACGCGTCAATCGTGGGACTCGTTTGGATGAATCGATGTTCATGACTGAGCGGCCCTGGGTCAGTCCGGAAGAGCACTCGGTCCGCGTGGATGAGGCGATGGGGATGGCGCTGTCCAAGACGATCAATGCGGGGCAGCTGATTCAAGCGCAGCATATCGAACTCCCGCTCGTGATCCGGCG
>WUAJ01000147.1 GCA_009827215.1 Phycisphaeraceae bacterium | reverse complement strand
GAACGCATCGTCTTCTCAGGTTCCCAGCTTGCGTACGGCGTGTCGCACCAAGTGCAACGAAGGTTGCAACCGGACAATCGACAGAACCAGCTCGGAACGCCGGTGAGTTTGCCCTCGCCTTGGATGGACACGAAGGTCTCTGATATCGGGAGCGTATCACTCATGCGTACACCGTGGGGTCATCAATCCCCGCTTGCTCGAAACCACGCTTTCGGAGGATGCACGAGTCGCACTCGCCGCATGCTTTGGAGTCGATCGGGTCGTAGCACGAGTGGGTCATCGCGTAGTCCACGCCGAGCGTAACACCCATTGAGATGATCTCTGCTTTGGCTAGTTCCATCAGCGGCGTGTGGATCGTGATCGAGTCCCCATCCACTCCCATTTTGGTCGCGAGGTTCGCGGTCTTTGTGAACGATTCGATGAACTCTGGTCGACAGTCGGGATATCCCGAATAGTCCACAGCGTTGACCCCAATGAACAGATCCTTCGCACCGAGCGTCTCTCCCAGCGCCATCGCGATGGACAGGAACACCAGGTTCCGCGCTGGGACATAGGTGATCGGGATGTCGGTCATCTCTGATTCGTCGCGTCCCTTGGGAACCTCGATGTCCGCCGTGAGCGCTGATCCTCCGAATGATCCGATGTCGATCGGGAACACGCGATGACTGCTCGCGCCCAGTGATCTGCTGATCTGCTCGCTCGCTTCCAGTTCGTGACGATGGCGCTGCCCGTAGTCGAACGCGAGTGTGTGGCAGTCGTAGCCTTGCGCCTTAGCGATCGCGAGGACCGTGGTCGAATCGAGTCCTCCGGAGAGGAGGACGATCGCGGAATTGGCAGAAGCTTCGGACATATTGAACTTTAGGTCGTAGACGATGGGGAATTGGTGCCACCGATTTCTTGGTTTCGTGTATAATTCGTTATGCCGTTCTCGCTGATCAGTGCGACGGTGCTGCGTACTCGCCCGATCGGGGTGACTCCCGACTACTGTCCCGTCTGTCGTCGGGAACGGCGGTTCCGTCTCACTCAAGCCGAGTATCGACGCTACTTCATGTGCATGGATCGTGGTCGTCACGGGCATCCCCATCACGAACTCACCTGCATGACCTGCGACTGTCGCGTAGAGCGCCCAGTCGAGGAGCGCCCTATCACGATCCTTCCTGATCCCAAGAGCGCCGATTTCTACGAGCCCGAGCTGCTCCCAATTGTGCAGACACGGATCGACAACTGCACCGCGATGGAACAGGCACGCAAAGACGATAAGCTCAACACAGAACAACGCGAGGAAATGATCCGCCATGCGCTCTTCAGCTTTGCGCGTGTATATGACGAGGAAACATTCGAACGCTTATCTCCAGTCGCGCGACTGCTGATCGCGATCTTTGCGCTCGCGGTCGCGATCGGAGGGTATTTCGCGTGGACTCAGACTGGATCGTGGTATGCGCCGGCCCTCGCGGCACTCGCACTGGTCCTCGGATTCCTCACACTCGTATACTGGATCGCTCGACAGTCTCCACGCAAAAGAGTCCAGCTCTGGCTCGCCCAAGCTCTCTGTCCGCTCGATCCTTCGAGCGCCGAGATCCGACAAGCACGCGCCGAGCTGCAAGGCTCTCGCATGAAAGCAGGATTCCAGATCCGGACGAATAAAGTCCTTGCACGGATCAAGAAACTCAAAGCGAAAGGGTTCTCCTGTGAACCCAAGGCGCCCTATTGAATCAGCAGTTTGGATCAATCATCCTTGGTGATGTCGATGTATCCGCGGGCGTTGTCCCTGAAGAGCTTGAGACGCACTCCACGCTCATAATCAGCGCTGGATAAAAAGTCGCTGAGCTGATCAACACTCTCGAATGACCGTCCGTTGGCTTCGTACAAGAAATCCCCGGGCTCCAAGCCCTGCTGTTCTGCGAATGAGTTGTCATTCACCTGCTGAATCCGAAAACCTCGTATGCGATAAACCACACGGCGATTCCGGACATCACGAACCTCGTCAGGCACCACAAGAATCCCGAAGTCTTCAATGAACGCGCCGCCTTGTGCGATCGCGAACTGTTTGTCGCGATCCTGGAGCGTTGCGCGTGCGGATCGCTTGACCCCGTCCCGGTAGTACTCGATCTCGACCGGAACCCCTGGACGAGCGAGCATGATCGCGTTGCCCATACGGATCAGGTTCTCTGTTGTGCGCCCTCCGATCGCGACGACAATGTCGTTGTCCTGCAGACCTGCAAGATCCGCGGGACCGCCGGTCACTACCCGATCAAGAACTACCCCGCCTTCGATCCCCATCTGGTACGCGACTGTTGGTTCGAGTCCACCCATTTGGACGCCGAGCCAACCTCGATCGACGCGCCCGTTCTCGATGATCCGAGTCATCACGGCTTGCGCAATATCGATCGGGATCGCGAATCCCAAGCCATTGTTCCCGCCCGAGCGCGACAGGATCGCCGTGTTGATCCCGATCACGCGTCCATCCAGATCAACCAGCGGCCCTCCGGAGTTTCCTGGATTGATCGCGGCATCGGTCTGGATGAACTCCTGGAAACGCTGCGGCATGTTTTCTTGATTGCCCATGCTCGTATTGACCGAGCCGCGCCCCTTGGCACTGATAATCCCGGCGGTCACGGATTGCTGAAATCCGAACGGCGAACCAACCGCGAGGACCCACTCCCATACTCGGAGCGCTTCGGAATCCCCGAACTCTGCGGAGACGAGCCCCTCGGCTTCGATCTTGACGACCGCGACATCGGTTTCGGAGAATGTCCCGATGAGCTCGCCCGCGACCTCGCGTCCGTCACGCAAGCGGACTTTCAGGAACTCCCCCGCTTCCACCACATGCGCGTTGGTCAGGATGTACCCTCGCTCATCAGCGATGACTCCCGATCCGACGCTTGTTTGTTGACGAAACCCTCTGCGGTTTTCGCTCTCTGTCACGATGTGCACCACTGACGATTCGATCGTCTCGCTCGCGTGCTCAAACGCGAGGGACATGTCCATCGCCATGTTCATCGCGTGTCTCTGTGATTCTGTTGGTGGAGCTTCGTTCGTGGAAAGCTCCGCGGCACACGCGGCACCTGCGATGGAGGTCAACGCGAGGATCGCGGACCACTTTCGGAATGAGCGCATCTTTGATTGGATTCTGTACATATAGAGACTCCTTTCGCAAACCACTTGGTGGTTGTTCGACAGCAACAACGCCCTAGACGCCGGGACTATTGCCTTCCGTTGGGGTAGTTGGGATTATGAAATCCCGTATTCCGCCCAGGAACTGCTGGTCTCGGTCACGCGGACGCGTTCGAGGGTGAGACCCGCCGGGAGGACGAACTCGTTGCCCGACTTGTCTGTGTAGCGACCGCCGCTGCTGAGCTGTGCTGACACATATTCGTAGATGCGCCGAGCGAGCACTTCCGTCGTGGGATCTTCATCTTCGCAAACAATCACGCGGCTCTGATTCTCCTGGGACAGTTCCTCAAGAATCGGATCCTTCGAGTTGACCATCAATGCGTGGTCGTAGGTGTCGATATAGTCTTCCACAGCGAGTTTGAGGGACTTGAAGTCGCAGACCATATCCCCATCGCCCAGATGTCCAGAAGCGATGACGAGATCAACCCTTCGGGAATGCCCGTGGGGATATTTGCATCGTCCCGGATGCTTGGAGAGCATGTGTCCGCTCTCGATCTCGAAGCTCTTACAGACGCGATAGACCATGGACGATCGTATGCCGGCACTCCGCGATATACTCCGCGATGATGTTCCCATACCGATTGATTTGGTTCCCGATTGTCTTGATTCTTACGCTGCCCATCGCGTGCTCAAGCAATGCACCCAGAACATCAGTTACCACACTTCCAGAGGGACCGATCCACAACCTCCACATGCTCTCTGAGGGGTTGTACTCTGGAGGAGAACCCCCAACCAGCGATCACTACGCGCAGCTCGCGGATCTGGGGATCCGAACAGTCGTTAGCGTCGACGCGATCGCTCCGGATCCACAGCTCGCCGAGCCGTATGGGATCCAGATCGTCCATCTCCCGATCGGATATGACAGCATCGACGAGCAACGCGCGCTCGAACTCGCCGCGGTGATCAAGACGCTTGAGCATCCGATCTATGTCCACTGTCATCACGGCAAGCATCGTGGTCCTGCCGCACTCTGCGTCGGCGCGATCGGCGCTGGATTGATCACCAATGACCAAGCGCAGGAGTTCATGCAGACCGCCGGGACCTCACCCAAATACACTGGTCTTTGGAATGCTGCTCAGAGTGCTCAAAGAATTGATGAATCGTTGATCGAGCGTGTTCACGAGCTTCCAGCACGAGCGCCGGTCTCAAGCTTCGTTGATGCAATGGGGCAAGTTGATCGTCTCCACGATCGACTGTGGGATATGTCGGAGGATGACTGGAAGACTCCAGAGGATCACCCCGATCTCTCACCCTCAGCCGTGAGCGGTCAGATCCACGATCTGCTCCGAGCGATGCTTCATGACGAGATCGTCACACAAGAAGGTCTAGGTATGCGCTCAATGATGATGACAAGCATCAACGCCGCGGCTCAGGTCGAACGCGATATCGACTCTGGTCGATTTCATGATGCGATTCGATCTATGGATGTGTTGCACCAGTCGTGCGTGGATTGTCACGACAAATACAGATGATCCGGAGTAAAATTACTGACCATCGAAGTAGTACGCGAGTCGGCTGCCGTGCTCGCGGATGCGTCCTGTACTGAGATCGCCGTTATCCATGTACTCATCGAGTCGAAGAGCTTCCGTCGCGGTATAGATATTGCTGCCGTTCTTGCGGATCGAGATCTGCGCTGGATTCCAGTTGGGTGGACCTTCATAGTCGTACACACCACCAATCGGTGTGGGTTTGGCAAACGGATTGTCTGACTTGAAATAGGGGGTCAACTCGTTGACCACACGCATGCGATTGACATCGCGAGGGAAAGATCCATGCTTTGCCATATACATCGCGAGTGCATTGGCAATCGCTTGGAGATCCTCGCTCGTCGCGGCGATCTCCGAGTCCGATCGAGCGGTCGCGAACTTGGGCACCACCATAGCCGCGAGGATCGCAACCACAGTAATCACCACAACAAGTTCAATGAGCGAGAATGCTCTTGTGAGCTTTTTGAAAGTATTCATATCCATCATTGATTTCATCAGTTTCACTCCATCAGAATCATGGGTTTGCGTGTCTCTGAATCGGTTGAGCGGCATCGCTGATTGAGTGAGAACGAGTTCGTATCAGTGAATAACTCCCGTTTGGACATGCAGCGGGAGCGCCAGCGGCATGAATTCTGATCGTGGCATCCGAACAGAAAGTGCTCTGGCTTGATACCATGTCGAGGTGAAATCTCCCACGATCCAACTCCTTGAACCCGAGCTGATCGCACTGCTGGAATCGAAAGATTATCGGCAGGTGCGCGATGCGCTCGCGATCCTTGAACCCGCGGATATCGCGGACCTTCTGGAATCGCTCGAGATCGAAGCCGCGGGAATCGCGTACCGGATCCTCCCAAGAGAGATGGCATCGGATGTATTCGCAGAGCTCGAGCAACCGATGCAGGAGTCACTACTGGACGAGCTTGGGGACGAGCGATCAGCACGCGTGATCGAGGGTCTCGAGCCCGACGATCGTGTCGCGGTGCTCGATGAGCTCCCTGTCGAGGTCGCGCAGCCGTTGATCTCTCGATTGAGTCCTGAGAATCGGCGCATTACGCAAGCGATCCTTGGTTACGACGCGGAGTCCGTTGGTCGTCTGATGACGCCGGACTATGTCCGCATCCGCGAGCAGTGGACTGTGGCGCACGCGCTCGAGCACATCCGGCGCTACGGACAAGACGCAGAGACCGTCCACTGGGTCTATGTCATCGCTCCCGACGGCACGCTCATCGACGACCTGCACATCCGCACACTCCTGCTCTCGGATCCCGAAGCAAAGATCGCGGACATCATGGATGACCAGTTTGTTACGCTGATCGCGACGGATGACCGAGAAGAAGCGGTCCGCGCGATGGCTCGCTACAACCGAACGGCTCTCCCGGTCGTGGACTCGCTCGGACTGCTTGTTGGGATTGTGACCGCCGACGACATCGCGGATGTCGCGGAAGAAGAGTTTACCGAGGATGTCCAGAAGCTTGGTGGTATGGAAGCGCTCCACGCGCCATACACCTCCAAGATCGGAAGA
>WUAJ01000146.1 GCA_009827215.1 Phycisphaeraceae bacterium | reverse complement strand
GAGTGACATCACCACTGTCGGCACCCTCGTCAACGCCATAAACACCCAAGCAGACGCGCAGCTCACCGCCGCGGGTCGTCCAACCACAGATTTCACGGCCAATGTCGGTGCAATCAGCAACGGCATCGAGTTCAACCAAGATCCTGGACTCGCAACAGGTGGCGCTATCTCAATCCGTCCCGTTAACAACTCCACCGCCGCTCAGCAGCTCGGATTCCTTGACGCAAAGGCGAACGGGAGCGGCACACTATTGCGCTCCGAGGATCGTGCCACAATCCGTGTGAACAACCTTTTCTCCCATCTTCTGGACCTTTCCGAGGCATTGAAGAACGACGACACCTTTGGCATCGAACTTGCGACAAAGAGACTCGGACTGAGTCAGGATCATGTGATCCAAGCTCGATCCACCGTCGGCGGATATGCACGCCGTCTCGATGACGAGACACGCCGACAAGAGGACCGCCTCGTGTATGACGAAGCCGTCCGCTCGCAGCTCAGAGATCTGGACTTTGCGTCCGCATCCTCCGAGTTCGCGCAGCTGCAACTCCAGCTCCAAGCGGGGCTCAGCGTTGCGGCACAAACACAGCAGCTCACGCTGCTGGACTTCCTCGGCTAACGCCGTGGATAACACAGACCCGACCCGGTGAAAGCCGGGAACGGAGATTGGATCGAGAACCCCCCCACAGTCGGTCGTGAGGGGAGCTCAGGACAGGATGTCGACCGGTATGGATACCGGCGTCGATCCGACAAGGCAGACCGACAAAATCGGAGCGCACAACAATGGAAGTGCGAACGACAAGATTCGGTGTAATCGATATCGCGGAGGACCGCGTGATTACATTCCCAGAGGGTCTCCTCGGTTTCGGTGACAGGACACGATTCTGTCTGCTACAACCAGGTGACGACGCATGTTTCTTCTGGCTTCAATGTCTGGACGACCCAAACCTCGCGTTCGTGGTCACTGATCCGACATTCTTCGAGCAGGATTACTCAGTCCCCATCCGCCCAGAGCAGATGAGCGGGCTCAAGCTCCAGAAGCTCGAAGACGCACAGGTCTTTGTCATCGTCAACAAGATCGATGAACAACTCACCGGCAACTTCCAGGGTCCGTTGATCATCAACACCCTCGATAAAGTCGGCGAGCAGATCGTGCTCTCAGACAAACGATGGACAACCCGTCACCCGCTCATGCGAGTCTCGGAACAATCGACACAAACAGCGTCGGCCTGAAAACAGACCAACGCTCGGGGCATCCAACACACACCTACACGCACGCATCGTGCGGTGTGATTGGTACGCCAATACACCCGTGAATCTGTCGTTCTGATTCATGGAACCAAAGAGACTCTTCCGTCTGGTCACCAAGAACCAGCGCGGATTCGTGTGCAAGGAGTTGACGCATGCTTGTGCTCTCAAGGCAGCGCGACGAGACAATCATGATCGGGGACGAGATCGAAATCTCAGTCGTCGATATCCGAGGCGACAAGGTCCGTCTCGGTATCAACGCCCCGACCAGGATCGCGGTTCACCGCAAAGAAGTCTACGACGCGATCAAGAGAGAAAATACCGACGCCGCAAGGCTCGGGTCCACCGACCTCGACACGCTCGCCCAGACCATCAAACCTGGACCTGCTCGACGAGGACATCGGACAACTGATCTCATCACAACATCCGCAGCCGCAGTGCTGCCAGCAACGAAGGTCAGTCCACCAGCCGGACTCACCAATACAAAGACCACCGTTTCCAGTTCACCAAAGGCTTCATCAACCAAGGACACCGCCTAAACCCCGCGCCTGAGTAATCAATGCTCAGGTAAGCAACAAGCAATCACGGAGGATTGCCATGACACGGATTAATACGAATGTCCCCAGTATGATCGCTCGCCAGCGCCTCAATAGATCAGGCGTCGATCTCCAGGTCAGACTCGAACGACTCTCAACAGGACTGAGAATCAACCGAGGCAAGGACGACCCCGCCGGACTCATCATCTCTGAACGCATCAGCACCGAGCTCAAGGGGATCAATCAAGCGATCGCAAACTCTGAGCGCGCCAGCTCGGTGATCGCAACCACCGAAGGATCGCTGACTGAGATCAACGACCTACTCAACTCCATCAAAGCGTTGACTGTCGAAGCCGCCAACTCCGGCGCGATCTCCGATGAGGAACGCGACGCGAATCAGCTCCAGATCGATTCCGCGATCCAGTCCATCACCCGAATCGCCAACACCGCGACCTTTGGTGGACAGAAGCTACTTGATGGATCGCTCGGATATGTCACCTCTGGTATCGCCGTCTCGACGATCACCAAGTCCAGCATCACCGCGGCGAGCTTCATCGATGCCAACGCGATCAATGTTTCCGTCGATGTGATCGCTTCGGCGCAGAAGGGCTCCATCTATCTCAGCGGCGATAACTCGGCACTACCCGGCCCACCCGCAGACGGAACAATCCTTTCCGCAACAACCATCCAGGTCCGTGGTCCGAAGGGTGTTCGGGAGATCGAACTCCTCTCAGGAACCACCTTCGCTCAACTCGTCACCAATGTGAACTCCCTGACCGGACTCACAGGCGTGACCGCAGAACTCGTTTCCGGAGCTGACGCATCCTCAGGGATCGCCTTCCGATCAGAAGGATTCGGATCAGAAAACTTCGTATCTGTCGAGCGTCTGGATAAACCAACCACTGCAGGCGTGGATAACTTCCGGACTTTCAAACTGGATGGGAATCCCAATGTCCCCACTGATATATGGGCCGATGCATCGTTGGTCACCGCGACGCGTGACGAAGGACGCGATGTCTCTGCATTGATCAATGGGAATGTCGCCAATGGTGATGGACTCACTGTCTCTATTGGATCACCATCGCTCTCACTGAAGCTTGATCTGTCTGAGTCATACGCAACGGATCCGACACTCACAGTGTCCACCTTTGATATCACCGGCGGTGGTTCCCTCTACCAACTCGGACCAAGTGTCAACGCATTGCAGCAGTCCAATATCGGGATTCAATCCATCGCATCCGAAGCGATCGGTGGTGTCCTAAAGAATGGTACAGTGAACTTCCTGTCTTCACTCCAGACAGGGAAAGCGAACTCACTTGCCGCCGCGGATGCGAGCAGAGACTACTCAACACTCTCAGATATCGTGGATACCGCGATTGATGAGATATCCATCCTGCGTGGACGCTTGGGTGCATTCGAGCGAAATGTGCTCGATGCGAACTCACGATCACTCCAAGGCGCGTTCGAGAACTTGACCGCATCGCAGAGTTTGATCCGAGATGCTGACTTTGCCGCTGAGTCATCAGAACTGACGCGTGCTCAGATTCTGCAGTCATCTGGTACGACCGTGCTCTCACTCGCGAACCAGCAATCCCAGCAGGTTCTCCAGCTTCTCGGATAAGAGTTCAGTCGACGATCGACAACACAGAAGGTCCCAACATGACCAAACCCCCTCAAACAGAGGGGGTTTTTTCATAGGAAAACTACCTACATATCCGGACTCTGTGTCCGGATAACTACTGAGTGACCAAAAAAATATACCAGAACTGAGGAGAGCACTGAATCCGTGTCCATCGTGCGCCGATCCGTGAACCGTCATCCAGGTGTGTATCTGGATTGAAGGTCAGCTTTGCGATGCACATCGCAAGCCGCCGAGCCGAGCAATCAAGCAAGGCAAGGCAAAGCGGACGGCTAAGGAAAGTCGCCCGTTCAATGGACCCCGGAAGTTTGTCCGGGGATAACACGGAGGTTGTCAGCCAATGACACGCATCAACACCAACGTTTCGTCACTGATCGCACAGAATGTGCTCGGTCGCAACAACAAATCACTCGGCGTCGCGCTCGAACGCCTTTCCACTGGTCTCCGGATCAATCGTGGTAAGGACGATCCAGCGGGTCTGATCGCTTCGGAAACTCTGCGTTCCGAAAAAGCAGGCCTCAACGCAGCAATCGGCAACGCCGAACGCTCCGAGCAAGTCGTCAACATCGCTGAAGGCGGTCTCCAGGAAGTCTCGAACCTCCTGACCGAACTCCAGGGACTCATCACCACATCCGCAAACGAAGCTGGTCTCTCAGTCGAAGAGAAGGAAGCGAATCAGCTCCAGATCGACTCGATCCTCCAGACCATCGACCGCGTCTCTGGCGCAACCGAGTTCCAGGGAACCAAGCTCCTCAATGGTAACTACGATTACCAAACCACATCCGTCGCGGCAGGTGTCACCGACTTCGAAGTCCGTGGTGCAAAGCTCGATGGCTCGACTAATCTCTCGGTCGACGCGATCGTGACCCTCTCCGCACAACAAGCTGGTCTGTACATGTCCTTCGGTGGTGCACTCGATCTGACCGCGGCGTCTGATCAGTTCGTGTTCGAAGTCGCCGGTACAAAGGGCTCGCGTGAGTTCCAGTTCAGCTCCGGTGCCACCATCGCTCAAATCCGTGACGCGATCAACAGCTTCTCCGATGTCACCGGCGTCACCGCTTCGGCAGGCGCAACCGGTGTCAAGCTCAAGTCAGAAGAGTTTGGCTCGAACGAGTATGTCTCGGTCACCGTGGTTGACGCGGGTAACATTGCAGCCGGCGACGGCATCCACGCTCTCTCGAGCACCGATTACGATGTCATCCGCACCGCTTCGCCAACCGCGTTCACCGCGGCAACCAACGGCGTCCGTGACGAAGGACAGGACATCACCGGTACCATCAACGGCCTCGTCGCTGTTGGTCAGGGCCGTACCCTCTCCGTCAACTCCGACTTCCTCGATGTCGAGTTCACACTCAACACCGCGACCTCCCAAGCACTCGGTGCGGTCGCAGCGTTCGACATCACCGGCGGCGGTGCTGACTTCCAGCTCGCGTCCGATGTCAACATCGCAGGCAAGGTCTCCCTCGGTATCGGCGACCTCTCCGCTCGTAAGCTCGGTAGCTCCGGCACCGGCTTCCTCGACGACCTCGCTTCAGGCAAGTCCTTCAATGTTGTCGATGCCAACAACCTGGACACCGCTCAGAGCATCGTCTCCGAAGCAATCAACCAGGTCTCCTCGACCCGTGGTCGCCTCGGTGCGTTCCAGAAGAATGTTGTCGGTGCAACCCAGCGTTCGCTCGGTACCGCACTCGAGAACATCACCGCTGCTGAGTCCGTCATCCGTGACGCAGACTTCGCAACCGAAACCGCGGCTCTGACCCGGAACCAGGTCCTTGTTCAGGCATCGACCAACGTCCTGTCGCTGGCAAACCAGTCGCCACAGAACGTGCTCGCTCTGCTCGGATAATCCCGAGCAGCCAACGGCTGATGCCACCAAAGAGCTGACCCTCAACGCCCCGGTCTCACCAGACCGGGGTGTTTTCATGCGCCCGCGCCGCAACAACCGATGAAAACGCTGTGTCTACCGCACAAAACAGCCGCATAGAACAGCTCTCTGAACCCAACCAGATCCTGCGCCGTCGATTCATCAACTTCATCCGAATCGAATGCGGCTTGCTGCCCTCATCCATCGAAGCGTACTCCAGAGATCTCGAAACTCTGATGCTCGATCTCCAGGACAAAGGGATCGACGACGCGCACAACACGCTCCCAGAGCACCTCATCGCGCACATCCGCTCGCTCACCAAAGATCGAGGCTACGCCGGGACAACAATCTCGCGCCACATCGCGACCATCAAAGTCCTCTTCCGCTGGCTCTACGCCAACGACGCGATCTCTGAGAATCCCGCTGATCATCTCGACCAACCCGCGAAGTGGAAGAAACTCCCAGGAGTGCTCTCCCCCAACCAGATGAAAAAACTCCTCGCGGCTCCGTCGCCCCCAGAAACCCCAACCAATCAACCACCGCTCTACCTCCGTGATCGAGCAATCCTTGAACTCATGTACGCCTCGGGATTGCGCGCCAGCGAGGTTGGAAACATCAACCTCGCGGACATCCTTGAACGCGTAGGCGTCGTGCGCGTGCTCGGCAAAGGCGACAAACAACGCCTCGTCCCGATGGGAACTCCCGCGATCAACGCGATGGATCAATACCTCAAAGAGTGCCGACCTTTGCTCATCACTGCCGAGCGTGCCGCGGATAAAAGAGATCGAGGAAAGCTGTTCCTCTCGCGAACCGGAAGACCGATCGAGCGCGTCCGCGTTTGGCAGATCGTGAAGCACTGGTCCAAACAAGCCGGACTCAAAGACATCCATCCACACATGCTCCGACACTCCT
>WUAJ01000145.1 GCA_009827215.1 Phycisphaeraceae bacterium | reverse complement strand
TGAGATGACCACCCACACCCAGACCGACACTACCGGAACCAAGCTGCTCAACGATCAGACCATCCCCGACACCTTCAACACGATCGTGGAGCAGGTCGGACAGTACAGCGCCCAGATCACTGATGTGCGTCCGCCGAATCCGGATCTCGCATCGAGCTTCGACGACATGCTCCAAGAAGCCGGACGCATCAAGGGGCGTCCGTTGCTCTACCCATCCATCAGCTCCGGTGTCGGCAACGGCGCCCTGGTCGAGATGGCGGACGGGTCCGTCAAGTGGGACATGCTCACCGGGATCGGTGTCCACTTCATGGGACACTCCAATCCCAAGGTCATCAAAGCGCAACTCGACGCGGCGCTGCTCGACACGACCAAGCACGGCAACCTGCAGACCTCCTATGACGCTGTAGAGTTCGGGAAGCGGCTTGTGGATCGCGCTTCCAAAACCTCGAATCTGGCGCATGCATTCGTGACAACCTCCGGCGCGATGGCGAATGAATCGGCGATCAAAGTCTGTTACCAGAAGCACGCTCCTGCATCACGCGTGCTCGCGTTTGAGCACTGCTTCATGGGACGCTCCGTCACGATGGCGCAGATCGGTGACAGCGCCGGAGGTCGTCAGGGTGTACCGCTCTCCACGCAGGTCGATTACATCCCGTTCTACGATCCCGCCCGCGCCGAGCAGATGGGCGGCGAGACGAAGTTCATCGATTACGCGGTGAAGCGTCTCGAGAAGTATGTCAGCCGATACCCGAAGCAGCACTCGTGCTTCATCTTCGAGCTCGTCCAAGGCGAAGGCGGCTTCAATGTTGCATCGCGTGACTACTTCACAGCACTCATGGACATCTGCAAAGCGAATGACATCGCGATCTGGGATGATGAGATCCAGTCCTTCGGACGCACCGAGGAGATGTTCGCGTACGAGATGTACGACCTAGGGGAGTACATCGATGTATTCTGTGTTGGGAAGATGACCCAAGCATGCGCGACGATGTACACCGAAGAGTACAACCCGAAACCAGGTTTGCTCTCAGGGACCTTCACCGGCGCGACCGTGGACTTTACCGCAGGCAACGCGCTGCTCGACGAACTGATGGCCGGCGACTACTACGGCAAGGACGGCAAGTTCGCACAGCACCACGCCGAGTTCCGCAAGCAGGTCCAGATCCTCGCCGACAAGCATCCGGATTGGTTCCCATCGGGTGACACATTCACAGACCTTGCCGGCGGTATTGGAGGCATGATGCGTTTCACCCCATTCGGAGGAGATCGCGCCAAGGTCATCGCGGCGTGCAAAGCCGCGTACGACGAGGGTGTGATCTGCTTCTGGTGTGGTCACGGCCCGTTCCATGTCCGCATGCTCCCGCCGCTTCCAGTGATGAAGATGGAAGACTGGTCACGCGTGTTCGAGTGTCTTGAGCGTGCACTCGCGAAGGTCGCTGGATAATCGATCAAGGAGCTACCGATGGATCGACTCCGCGAAGCACGACGCGATGATATCGATACCCTGCTTGAGCTGGCGCACACAGGGAACTTC
The DNA here is from genome assembly GCA_009827215.1 of Phycisphaeraceae bacterium. Classification (GTDB taxonomy): domain Bacteria; phylum Planctomycetota; class Phycisphaerae; order Phycisphaerales; family UBA1924; genus UBA1924. Next base: position 4,701 of record WUAJ01000145.1, on the reverse strand, counting down.
ATCAATCTCCCGCCCTTCAAAGAGAAGATCGCGGAGATGCTGGAGATTTCCGCGCGGAGTTTCGATGCAGTTCGCGAACAAGGCGTCCCCAGTGAGGGGCATGATCGCACGCACGACAACTACATGTTCGTTCTTGAGGACGAGGATGGCAAGTGCCTGGGTACCTCAGCGATCCGAGGCGGGATGATCGCGACCGATCATCCAAACCTCTCGTATCAGCTTCTGAAGCTTGTACGCGAATCGACGCTGCTCTCGAAGAAGGTGCATCAGCCCGATCAGCCCGACAACGACCACGATCGCATGATTGTGTCGGGACGCATGGAGCATGTCTACGCGATCCTCTTCCAAGACAACGCGTGTCCGACCGAACTCGGCGGGAATGTCATGCGCCACGATGCACGCGGGCGCGGTCTCGGGAAGCTCCTGAGCTACACAAGATTCCATTACCTCAAGCGTCATCCAGAGTGGTTCTCTGATCGGATTCTCGCGGAGATGATGGCCCCGATCGACGAGTACAACGACGGCACCCCATTCTGGCGCGGCGTGATCCGTAAGTTCATCAACATGTCCTACGAGGACGCGGACCGACTCTCAACGCATCAGGACAAGCGTGAGTTCATGTACGAACTGCTTCCGAAGTTTGTGAATCTCTCGCTGCTCTCAGATGATGTCCTGACCTCGCTCGGAGCAGTTGGAGTCGCGACGCGACCCGCCGCGGAGATGCTGAAGGATGTCGGATTCACGATCACACATCGGATTGACCCGTTTGATGCCGGCCCTCACCTTGAGATGCGACTGAGTAATCTCAAAGCACTCGCGTGCGCCAAAACGCGTGTCAAAATCGGTGAGCCGGGATCAGACGCGATCGATGCGATCGTTTCGACCGAAGATTCGGATGATGGCTTTGTCGCGGTGCGAACACGCGTCGAGCATCCATTCACGCAAGACGAGGGTGGTGCCCCAGTCATCATCGGACACAACGCAGCGAACGCACTGAAGATCGCCAATGGCGCGATGGTGACGGTTAGTCCGATGCGATTCCAGCCCGATCGTCCGCGTCCGGCGCCGATCCCTTCGATCCACCTTCGCGACGAGATTAAGTCTCGTAGACCAGATGTCGCAGGCACAAAGCTTGCGGCTTTGCCGTTCAGTGATGTCGCGAAAATTATTCAAGACCATGTCGATCGCATCGCTGCAGAACTCAGCGAATAAGCGAACGATTCCATTCATAGATTGGAGTTCATCATGCCCAACAATCACGCCGCGCTCGCATCGCTCCCGAGCAATCTGATCAAGAACCAATGGCTCCCGATTCCTGGCAACGCGATTGTCTCGACGATGCCCGCAAATCCTTCGCAAGTCATTTGGTCTGGATCTTCGAGTGTGGAAGCCGTTGAACAAGCGATCCGGAGCGCTCGTGAAGTACTCCCGGCATGGTCACGGACCCCGATCGAAGATCGGATCAAAGTCCTCCGAAGATTTCAAGAGATCGCTCAATCAAAGGTCGAGGAACTTGGCGAGCTGATTTCCGATGAGACGGGCAAAGCACAGTGGGAATCCAAGGCTGAAGCGGGACTCGTCCCCGGCAAGGTGGACATCACACTCGAAGAAGGCGAGTTCAGCGGACGGCATCGCGTAAGTAATTTCAGCTTCCCGCTCAATGACTCAAAGAATGCACGCTGCCTCTTCAAACCCCACGGCGTGATGGCGGTGGTCGGACCATTCAACTTCCCGGCGCACCTCCCCAATGGACACATCATCCCCGCGCTGCTTACTGGGAACACGATTGTGTTCAAGCCATCAGATAAGACACCAGCAGTGGGACAGTTCATCGCGGAGATGTACCAGCAGGCGCTCGAAGACTGCGGTGCTCCAGCAGGTGTCTTTAATATGGTGCAAGGCGCTGTCGATGAGTCGATCGCGTTGTGTTCGAGCGACCAGGTTGATGGTGTGTTGTTCACCGGATCATGGGCCGCGGGTCGGGCGATCACGCAAGCGAATCTCGATCAGCCCGGAAAGATCATCGCACTTGAGATGGGCGGCAACAATCCTGCGATCGTGATGCCTGACGCGGATCTGTATCAAGCGGTGGTTGAGGTGACGCGATGTGCTTTCAACACCACCGGTCAGCGATGCACGAGCACGCGCCGATTGATTGTTCATGAAGACATTGCTGATAATGTGATTCCCGCGATTGTCAAAGCCGCGTCGAATCTGACGATTGGTGATCCGAGTGCTCCTGAACCGGTGTTCATGGGGCCAATCATTTCCGAAGAAGCACGCGAGCAGGTCTTCGCATTCGAACGCAAGGTTGTCGAAGCGGGAGGGCGCTTGTTGCTCGAATCAACTTCGCTCCCGAATCACGAAGGATGGTACTGCACGCCGAGCATCATCGAGGTCCCAGAGTTCACGCTCGGAGTCGATGACTGCGGCTGCGACGAGGAGGTCTTTGGTCCACTGCTGCGGATCACAACAGTCAAGTCCCTCGACGAAGCGATCCAGCAAGCAAACGCGACGCGCTACGGCTTGAGCGCGTCGATATTTACTGCAGACAAAGAATCCCAAGAGCGTTTCGTCGCTGAGTGCCGTGCGGGATGTCTCAACATCAACTGCGGTACAGCTGGTGCAAGTTCCAAACTCCCGTTTGGTGGACTCGGATATTCCGGGAACCACCGACCAGCAGGCGCGTTTGCGCTCGATTACACTGCGTATCCAGTCGCGAGCATGGAAGAGACCGGCGATGCGTGCCTGATCCCGAACGGGATGCGCGTCGAGCGTGATTGGATTGGGTAAATACTCAGCCTGAGTTTCGACGAAGATTCAGCACAAGCTCGACTTCCCCTACTGGACGGTTGAGCTTGTTGGCGATCTCCATCGCGTTGAGTCCCTGGACCGCGAGTTCATCGACCTGCTCTGGGAAGGTCATTTCCTTCGCAGGACGACTCGGCTGCTCAGGATGATTCGCAGAACGCTCCATCGGTCCGCGTTCGAACCGATACGGCGGTTGTCCTTCCTCTGAAGTAGAATCTTGGGATTCTGAGAATCGTTCTGCTCTGTCCTGATCGAGTCGAGCGCGATCGAGTGCTTCTGGAGGGACGCCTCGGCTCTCAGAGGATTGATTCGACTGTGCTTGCTCAAGCTGTTCTTTGCTCGCTCGCTCGAGTTGAGCAATCCGCTCATTCGCTTCTTGCAGTAGGATCTCAATCTTCGTGGCTTTGTTATCCAATACCGCGCCCATTCGTCGAGTGAGGTCCTCCGCTTCGACCACCGCTCGCTGAGCAGGTTCCATGCTGACATGTGCCTGGCGATTGAGCTTCTCGATCCGCTCCGATGGTTGTCCCATCGTGTGGGTCTGGAGCTTGCGCTTGGAGGATGAACGACGAAGCGCCCGCATCAACACGATCAGCGCGAGCAGGATCCCCATCAGCATGAGCATCGATGGAACGATCGGGTTCTCTTGCCCTTTCATCCAAGTCTGGAAGAAGCTCTCGCCAGTCGACCCCTCAATGGAATGTTCGGTCATGCCTTGATCAATCGTCTGGGGTGGCTCAGTCTGGGCCGTGGACTCCTGCTCTGAAGTTAGAGCACCTTCGCTGGTCATCTGATCCTGTGAGTCACTCGCAACATCAGACTGGATCTCTGTTTGAGACTCAGTGCTGGGAGAATTTGATGGGGGTTGGGGTCCAAGCTGCACGATCGATTCCTTCTTGCTCCCACCACAATATCATGTCCACATGGACTCTGCCCGATCTGAGCATCCAGAATCGATCCGAGCGAAGGAAAGTGGGATGGAATTATCCCGTAAACACCCAGTCGCGGCGCGGGTCCTGCGCCGTTGGAGGGAACTCACAGGAGGGACCCAAGCTCGCGATCATCAACGGCGCACGCTAGTCGCGTGTTCTGGAGGAGCGGATTCGACGGCCCTGAGTGCGATCCTGTCGCTCGTGAACCCGAAGCCTGTCCTTATGCACATCGTGCATGACCTGCGTGAGCGATCACTCGCAGACTCTGATCGTGATTCGTGCGAGCTGCTTGCGTCTCGATTGGGTTGCGAGTTCCATGCACACCCCATTCAAGTCGCGGAGCAAGCCGGGAATACGGAGTCGAACGCTCGTGACGAACGCTACAAGGCGTTGCTCAAGACAGCATCCGATCTTGGGATTGCCTATCTCGCGACTGGTCACCACGCCGACGATCAACTCGAAACGATGATGATGAATCTCTCTCGAGGGTGCGGCGTGCGAGGTCTCTCAGGGGTCCACGATGCACGCGTTCAGGATGGAGTCCGAATCATCCGTCCGATGCTCGTGATTACGCATGATGAAGCGATCGAGTTCTGCGAGCAGCTCGATCTTGTGTATGTCCATGATCACACCAACGACGACCAAAGCATGACACGAAACGCGATTCGTCATCAGCTGCTCGCGGCGATGCGAGCGATTGATCCAGAGATTGCTCTGCGTGCCTCCAGTACGGCTGATGCGTGCCGATCGACGCAGAGGGGGCTCCGAGCGTTGGTCCAATCACATGTTTGGTCAAAGGGGCAGCAATCGGAATACTCGATCCACTTCGAGCGTTCCTCTCTGAGCATCCACGAGGATGAGGTGATCATCGAATTGATCTACCTGTGCATCGAATACCTGAATGAATCCAAGGGACACGATCGACTCAATCAGCAATCTCTCCGCGTCGCGTGTCAAG
>WUAJ01000144.1 GCA_009827215.1 Phycisphaeraceae bacterium | reverse complement strand
TCGGTTGCGGACCTGACAGGTGTGAAAGAGATCGTCACCACGATCTCCGAGGGCGCTGCATCGCTGCAGGTCGAGTTCGAAGAAGGCACAAACATCGATCAAGCGGTCACTGATGTCAAACGCGAGATCGATGCGCTCCAAGACCTCCCTGACGATGTCGACAACATCATCGTGGACAAGATCGAACCCAAACTCCCCGCGATCGTGGTCGCGCTCTACGGCAGCGCCGATGAGCGCACTATGAAAGACTTCATTAATGAGACGCGTGACGACCTACTCTCGCTCGAAGGGATCACCGACATCTCGACGGGCGGGATCCGGACTGACGAGATCCTCGTTGAGGTTGATCCGGCGCGTGCGATCGAGCACGGATTGAGTCTCCCAATGGTCGGCGACAAAATCCGCAACGCGATGATCGAACTCCCAGGCGGTTCGGTCCGCACCAACACATCAACGATTTCAGTCCGATCCGTAGGCGTCGAAGAACGCGGAGACGAGATCCTCGACATCGTCCTTAAAGCCGACGAGAGCGGAGGGGTCATCCGCGTCAAAGATGTTGCAAAAGTCACCGATGGCTTTGTCGATATCGACCTGACCTCTCGCTATGAAGGTGAGCGCACGGCAAACCTCACGGTGTTCCGCGTAGGAAAACAAGACATCATCGAACTCGCCGGACTGGTCAAGGCGTACATCGCCGGACGCAACGGCGAACCGATTGATCTGACATGGAAAGAGAAGCTCGGACCACCAGAAGCATCCACGCGTCTGCAAGCACATCAACTTGGCGCTGAGAAGTTCGCGATCGCGCCACCTCCCGGCACATTAATGACGACTACTGAGCTATCGCGCTTTGTTTCAGGCCGTCTCAATCTACTGCTCCGCAACGCGCTCTTCGGCGGAATATTGGTGTTCCTCACGCTCGTGCTGCTGCTCAACTGGCGCATCTCGTTCTGGGTCGCGATGGGACTCGCCGTCTCGCTCTTCGGAACTCTCGCGATCATGGCGTGGGTGGATGTCTCGCTCAATCTGCTCTCGATGTTCGGACTCATCATCGTCATCGGTATCCTCGTCGACGATGCGATCGTCGTTGCAGAGAACATTGCGACCAAGCACGAGTCCGGACTCAACGCGTACCAAGCCGCGGTCGAAGGCACGGAGCAAGTCTCCTGGCCCGTGGTCTCCACAGTGCTTACCACGATCTGCGCGTTCTTACCACTGGCGCTGCTCAATGGTCAGATCGGGGACTTCATGAAGGTGCTCCCGATCATCGTGGGGTGTGCGCTCGGTGTGTCGCTGATCGAATCGTTGTTCATTCTCCCATCGCATATGGCATCATCGCTCAAAGGAAGCGACAAACGCCACGCCGCGGGTCGCAAGGTCGGACGATTCGAGAAGTTTGAAGACAAGTATGACCAGGCTCGCGATCGTTTGATCAACGGCAAGATCATTCCCGCGTATGCGAAGCTCCTGATCCTCGTGATGCGCTACCGCTACATTGCGCTCTCTGTGGTTGTCAGCGTCTTTATGGTTTCTGTCGGACTCGTCGCATCGGGTCGGCTCGCGTTTATCTTCTTCGAGGACGACGATGCGGAAACAGTAAACATCACGATCGCGATGCCGATCGGTACGCCGGTCACACGCACAGACGAGATCGTGCGTCGATTTGAAGCCGTGTGCATGGATCAACCTGAGATCCAGACCACCTTTGCGCAAGCAGGCGCTGTTGGTGATCTCGAGGGCGCTGGAGGCGATTCGTCGGCGCCGCACATCGGACAGTTGATCCTCGAGTTGTATCCCGCCGAAGATCGCGATGTCAGTTCCTCTGTACTCATCGAACGCATTCGTGATCTTGTAGGTCCGATCCCAGACGCGAAGAGCATCCGCATGGCCGGGATGTCGGGAGGTCCAGGAGGGACCGATCTTAACTACACCGTTGCGTCGGATCATCCTGAGCTGCTCGATGAAGCGGTCGCGATGATCAAACGCACAATGAGCGAGTTCGATGCGGTCTACGGCATCTCCGATGATCTCGACCGAGGACTACAAGAAGTCCGATTCACACTCCGCGACGGCGCCAGCGAGATGGGATTCACGCGTGCTGATCTAGGCCGTCAGATCCAAGCGATGGTCTTCGGGATCGAAGCGTACACCTTCGCGGGTGATCGCGAAGATGTCGATGTCCGCGTGACGCTCCCTGAGTCTTCGCGCCGATCCATGAACGCGATCGAGCGCCAGTATGTATTCACTCCGCAAGGCACTCCAGTCCCACTCGGAGAAGTCGCGATCATCGAGGAGTCCCAGTCCTACGCAACGATTCGCAGAATCGATCGACAGCGAGCCGTGTCCATCCAAGCTGATGTCGATCGAGCGCTCGGGAATCCCGACAAACTCGCGGGAGAACTCAAACCCTTGATTCTTGAGCGACTCGCTTCGATGCACGGCGTAGATCTGATCGAACGAGGACGACAAAAAGACTTCCAGGATTCCATGTCCTCGCTCCCGATCGGGATGCTTGTCGCGAGTGGATTGATCTATGTCATCCTCGCGTGGTTGTTCGGAAGTTTCACACAGCCGTTGATCGTGATGACCGCGATCCCGTTCGCGCTCGTCGGTATGATCTGGGGCCACCTCATCCTAGGCTATTCGTTGACCTTCCTCTCGATGATCGGATTTGTCGCGCTTGCAGGGATCGTCGTCAACGACTCGCTGATCTTCATGGAGTTCTTCAATGCAAGACGACGCGAGGGGCTCAGCGTCTTTGATGCTGGATACTTGACTGGAAAGGCACGCTTCCGTGCGATCATGCTCACAACGATCACCACAGTGCTTGGATTGCTCCCGATGATGCTCGAGCAGAGCTTCCAGGCTCAGTTCCTCATCCCGATGGCGATCACCATCGCGTGCGGACTCATCAGCGCGACCTTCATCATCCTGCTGCTGCTCCCTTGCTTGCTGATGATCCTCGACGACATTGTCCACACATTCCGTGTGCTCTGGACCGGTCGTCTTGATCTCCCACGCAAGAATCCGGCGCTCGAATCACCTGAAATCGCGGCATTGGGGACTTCCTCCGCCCCCACTGTTCAAAGCCCATCGGCGCACGAATAATCACCAATGACTATGGACGCCTTCTGGCACTTTGCCAAACAGATGTTGCGCTGGCGCACCCACCTGATTTTCGGGCTCATCTTCGCGATGATCTCCGCGGGAGGCATGGGCGCCGGCATCATCGCGATGCAGCCCGTGCTCGATACGATCCTCGAGCCCGGACATCGCGGGCTCCCGCAGCTTGTGGAGGAATACACCGCGACAGGATGGTCACAGGGGCTCGTCTCCCAGTCCACCATCGACGCGCTCCCTGAAGGCCCCTTCGACGCGGTGATGTGGATCATGATCTCGCTGGGTGTGCTCACCATCTTCGGAGCCGCGGCCAACTTCTTGCACCAGTATCTCGCGCTCACTGTTGTCCACCGATCGGTCGCGCTGATCCGCCGCCGAGCGTTCGGACGAGTGATCCATCTCCCGCTCAAGACGATCGTCTCCGAGGGACCGACCGATGCGATCTCGCGGATCGTCAATGACACCGAAGCACTCAGCGCTGGATTCGTCGCGCTGCTCTCTAAAGCCGTGGCGCAGATCACGAAAGGACTGGTCGCGCTGATTGTGGCGCTGATCACCAACTGGCAGCTCGCGCTGGTCGCACTGCTGCTGATGCCGATCCTTGCGACGGTCATCCGCAAGCTCGGCAAGCGCATCCGCCGAGCGTCTGAGCGGGCGCTGTCGAGCAGGGCGGGGTTGTACCGCGCCGCGACCGAAGCGCTCCAGGGGATGCGCGTCGTCAAGGTCCACACCACCGAACGCTACGAAGCGGGGCGCTTCGGACGCATCAATAAAGAAGTCCTCAAGCAGCAGCTCAAGGTCCGTACCGCACGCGCGATGGCGGGGCCTCTGGTTGAGATGATCACCGTCTTCACGCTCGGCGCGCTCACGCTCGTCGCCGTGAAGCTCATCATCGATGGTCACCTCGACAAGTCCGAGTTCATGACCGTGCTGGTGGCGCTTGCGATCGCTGGCGCTTCGATCAAGCCGATTACTGGGCTGGTGAATGACATCCAGCAGTCCGGTGCCGCCGCGGATCGACTCAAGCGGCTGCTCGGCGCTGATCCGGAGCCCGGACATGATGTCCGGATGCCCAAGCTGGCGCGTCACTCCCAGACGCTCGCGTTTGACAATGTTTCATTCTTGTATCCCGGCGGAAGCTCGCGAGCGATCGCGGATGTCTCGCTCAAAATCAATGCGGGTGAGACCGTCGCGTTCGTCGGTCCCAATGGTTGCGGAAAGACCACCCTCCTCTCCCTCGTCCCGCGATTGTTCGATCCCAACGAGGGACGCGTGCTCATCGATGGCATCGACACCACACGCGTCCGCGTCCGCTCGCTCAGACGACAGATCGGCGTGGTCACTCAAGAAGTCGTCCTCTTCAAAGGCACGATCCGCGAGAACATCGCGTACGGCAACCCATCGGTGAGCTTCGAGCAGATCAAGCTCGCCGCGGAGCAAGCACGCGCCGCGTCGTTCATCGACGCACTCGAAGAGGGGTACGACACCCCAGTCGGCGAACAGGGACTCACCTTGTCCGGAGGACAGCGCCAGCGCATCGCGATCGCTCGAGCGATCCTCCGCGATCCCGCGATCCTGATCCTCGACGAGGCAACCTCGATGGTCGATGCGGAATCCGAGCGACTCATCGGCGATGTGCTCTCAACTTTCTGTACAGATCGCACAACGCTCATCGTGGCACACCGCCTCTCGACTGTCCTCGGCGCCGACCGAATCGTTGTGATGGACCAAGGGTCAATTGTCGCGACAGGGACGCATGATGAGCTGATAGAATCATCACCGCTGTATCGATCGCTCGCTCGTCATCAACTGATCGAGCACGACGAGAGAGACACCTGATGCACAACAACGATGCTTCAGGGAATGAGCGGTTTCTGTGTGACTTCTGCCATCAGCCGTGGTCGGAGGATCGCGCGATGGTCGAGGGACATCGCGGCTCGCTCATCTGCGCTAACTGCCTGTCCATCGCGTATACAGAGATCATCCATCTCAAACTTGGATCGGGCGTCTCGCCTGACGAGACCTGCGTACTCTGCCTAGAACATGGACGCGATGAGGCGCACTGGAGATCACCAATGCACGAGAACTCCATCGCGTGCAAACGCTGCATCAAACAGTCCGCTGGAGTGCTGCACAAAGACGCTGACATCGATTGGACTAAGCCACGCGATCCTGCGGATGCATGAATCGTTTCACAGACTCACTCAGACTTTGTGCTCGCAAACACCTGCTCCATATTGGAGATCAGGATGTACGACCCATCAGGCTGATGCACGAGACCTTGCAAGAACTCTGCGTTCGCGGATGAATCCGGGAGTGGTTCGATCTGTGATTCATCACAATCGAAGACCGAATGGACCGCATCGACGATCAATCCCAGTTTCTTCCCTTCGAACTCTGTGATCACCATCATGCTGCTGAGGACAGGACGCAGCGTGTCCACCAACGAAGCAAACAGCTTCCGCATCTGAGAGAGCTCGACATCCCAAGTCTCATTGATGAGTGCTTTCGCTTCATCCTTCCGATCATGCTCAATCAGATGCAGCACTTCTTTCGCAATGCCGTGTATCGCTCGATGAGGTGCATCGAACTGATTAATGATCGCGATCGCGGCTGTGTTTCCCTTTGTCAACTCCTGCAACTGAGACTCGCTTGAACAGAGTTGGTCGTACCACTGACCAAAAGCACACTTGGTTGGATCCGTTGCTTTCGTAAAGCTGTCCCCTGTCTCAGCGCATGCTTTGAGTTCGTTGAGCCAGTCCACCTGATCTTGTTCGCGTTGTGCGAGCATGTTCTCAAGCGAGCGGACCCCATCGCGATGGGACTTGAATCCGAACAAGGAACGCATATCAATCGCCGGGATAATGGTCCCGCGATGATTGATCACTCCTTGAACATAATCCGGCGCGTGCGATACTCGTGTAATCTGTGTGCTTGAAGTATCCATCAGCTCCACAGTGACATCAGTCGAAATGCCGTACATGTTCTGGTTCAGTTCAATGACGACAAAGCGGGTCTGATCTTCAGAGACCTCGTCAGTGTGGATTGAATCTTGGAGTTCCGCTTCGATAAGAGTGTTCTGGGTCATGATCGGGCTATCGGAATGATCAGATACCC
>WUAJ01000143.1 GCA_009827215.1 Phycisphaeraceae bacterium | reverse complement strand
CTCAGTGCAAGATCAGGTATTCAGTGGTACATGCACATCGATGCGTACATCGCGTTGGGTTCGAATCTGGGAGATCGTCAAGCAACGATCGACAGCGCCATCGCGTCGATCGAGCGTCTCGTGAAGACCAAAGTCATCAGGGTCTCCTCGATCATCGAGACGCCTCCTTTCGGAGACATTGAGCAAGGTCCATATCTGAACGGCATCGTGCATGTCCAGACCCAACTCGATGCTCGATCTTTACTTGAGGAGATGCTCCGCATCGAATCCGAGCACGGCAGAGATCGTTCGAACGAACAACGGTGGGGGCCTAGGACATTGGATTTAGATCTAATAGTGTTCGGCGATCAGATCATTGACAAGCCGGGACTCCAGGTTCCGCATCCACGCATGCATGAACGAGCGTTCGTTCTTGTTCCGCTCGCAGAGATCGCGCCGGATATCAACATCCCCAACCAAAATGAAACACCCCGTCAGATGCTCGAAGCACTCGACGGGGTGTCATAATCATTCAGTTTGGCTGATCTATTCAACTCGCTTCAGCGCGTGGGTGGCTCTGGTTGTAGACATCCTCGACGCGGTTTGTGGACAAGTGCGTGTACACCTGTGTCGTCGAGAGCGACTGGTGTCCCAAGAGCTCTTGGACTGAGCGGAGATCCGCGCCGTTCTCAAGCAGGTGGGTCGCAAACGAGTGACGCAGAGTGTGCGGCGAGATGGTCGAATCAAGACCAACCATGCGGAGGTACTTGTCGAGCTTCCTGCGTACAGAGCGGGAGGAGAGCCCCTTGCCGTGCTTGTTGAGGAAGAGTGGGAGCGGATTGTCGCCGTTGGCGCGATTCGCCCAGATCGGACCAAACTTCGGATCGCTCGAGAGCAACTCGATGTATCGTGCGATCGCACGGATCGCGTGCGATCCGAGAGGAACGATGCGTTCCTTACGCCCCTTCCCTCGCACATGCATCGCTTCATTCTCGATATCCAGATCGTCGTAGTTGATCCCGACGAGTTCCGAGACGCGGATACCAGTGGAGTAGAGTGTTTCAAGCATTGCACGATCGCGTCGTCCGAGCACATCATGATCATTCGGTGCCGAAAGCAAACGCTCGACCTGCTCGACGCTGATCGCTTTGGGGAGACGCTTGGACTGACGGGGAGTACGGATGAGCGTCATTGGATTATTGACCGAGAATCCATTACGATGCGCCCACTTGTAGAACGAGCGGAGGGTTGCAATCTTGCGTGCCATGGTTGCTGGAGAGTAGTTCTGCTCGCCGAGGAATCCGAGGTATGCGCGGATGAGGTCCGCATCTGCTTCACAGATCGTTTGTGTGAGGGTTGATCCCTTGACCATCTGCAGAGCGCTGGAGTCTGTGCGAGCTTTGAACGCGAGTTCTTCGTTGCTCTGGTTGATCTCAGTGCCGGCCTCATCAACGAGGTATTCGATGAACTGACGAAGGTCAGCACCATAGCAACGAGCGGTGTACGGGCTGAAGTGTCGTTCGTCAGTCAGGTAGCTAGCGAAGCTGTCGGTGATGGGGAGCGTGGTCATCCGTGAGTCTCCAAACATATATGGACGCAGAGGTCAGTGTCTCGGGCAGGAAATCTTGATTCGTAAGTGTGCTATCGGGCGTGTTCAGGGTCGGCTTGAGTCCGATCACCTCCATGATGAAGAACAATTTGCGAAGCGATCAGCTCCGCATCGTCCCAGCTCAGTGGAGAGTGCTCGTTATCCGCGAGATCCGCGAGCGATTCGAGGATTTCACGCGAATCACCCGCAGCGCATGCGAAGCGCCAGAAGTGCGGCGGACGCTGAAGCGTCACGCAAACCATCTCCGCACCAGCGCTCTGGGTCGATTGGGTTCGCGATGGTGCGGAGTTATCGGGTGTTCTGTTCTTCTCAGTCATGCTCATTCCCTCGATGCACCCGGACTTAGCCGAGCGTGCTCACCGAAGGAGGGCAGACTAACGAGTCCTGGCGTACCTCAGCCATTCCTCGTCGATCAGTCTCCCAACCGTGTGGTGGGCAACATACTGCGTGTACAGATCCATGCTTGCCGTGTAGACGCGCCAGCGAAGAGCACTGGTCGAGTCCGATCGTCCTTCTGCGTATCGCTTGAGATTCATCAGCACGGCGTGGTCACGAGCATCGAGATGCTGCGAAACGCTGTTGACCGGATCTCCTGAGAATCGAGAGCCATCAAAGCTCCCAAAATCGGTGTATGCCATTGTCAGAGCGCGTGTATCGAGATCCGTCTGTGATCCTCGTTGCATCGCGCCTGGACGAGAGTACAACGCCAGAGCGAGTCCTAGGACTGGAGGGTCATAGGGGTCGTACGCCGTGATTGATCCAGCGATGATCCCGTCGACTCCAAGAGCGTTCGCGAGCGAGATCGCTTCGCTGCTCGAGGTGATCTGATGGATCCCAGTCTGGCGCATCACTTCAAGCGTGCGATTGATTGGAAGGCATCTAACCCCTCGGATTCCTTGGACAGCCGCGACGATGGTGTCACCCACAATATCCTCGCGGACACTGGACACACCTGATTCGTTGATCGGCGGGATGACCGCCCAGAGGACTTCGCCTTGGGTTGTGTCGTACGGAGCGACAATGACGCCTGGGACATTGAAGCGATCGCGTTTGTCCGTGCTGTTGCATCCCGTGCATGCCAAAAGGATGCAGGAGAGCAGAAGAGCAAACATGGTCTGTGCACTTGTCATGGCGTCCCTGCCGAATCTCGGACGCGCCTCCATGCGCCTCCATCACTTGGTGCGAAGCTGATCGGGTTCGATTCCTCAGCTTTCGCGGGAAACGGCGGGAATGCACCTTTCGATGCATCCGCCGGGTGGGTGGATATCTGTTTATTCGCCTGCCGCTGGTGTGTCCGTCGGGACATTGGCGAAGGTCGATTCAAACTCCGGGTTCCGCAAACTCGCGGCACGCACTGCCGGAGACAGTTCCATCGACCAAAGATGGTCTTGGCCATCCATATTTGAGACGAAGAAGATCTGGTTGTCGCGTCCCCAAGCAGGCATGAGGTCAACTGAGGTGCCGTCAGTGAGCTTGACCTTGTTGGTGCCGTTGACCGAAACCATCCAGATTGTGGACATATCCGGACGAGCGGTGGTCGAGTTCACCCATGATTGCGAATAAGGCACAGCCGCGAAACAGACGAACTGACCGTCAGGGGACCAAGTCGGATTGATGAGTGCTTGATCTGCGCCCGATGCGATTTCAGTCTCGCGTCCAGCAGTGCCGGGGTTTGGTTGATAATCAATGGTCCAGATGCTGAACGCACGATCGCCGCGTTCACGCGAGCGTTGGAAAAGGATCTTGTCACCGCCGTCGATTCCAGTCCCAGCGACAGGCGACCATTCTGGGAAGAGTCCGAATCCGATGAACTGTGCACCGTGATCGGAAGCGACATCAGTGACCCAGATCTCCCAGCGTCCGGTCTGCTGTCCGAGTCGGCAGAATGCGAGCTTGGTGCCGTCGGGTGACCAGGTCGGGTGGAGATCATGAGCGGATTCATTGGTGATCTGGATCTTGTTCCCGCCTTCGACAGGCATCAGGAAGATGTCCCACGATCCGTTGCGATCGGTCGCAAACGCGATGGTCGATCCATCGGGAGAAATCGAAGGCATGACATCCTGAGCAGGATCATCAGTCAGTCGAGTCACCACAGCTCCATTGATGGACTTGGTGTAGATATCAGCAGTGGGGCGGTGCTGCGTGGATGCGTAGATCAGGTTGCGTCCATCAGGAGTGACGATCGGATCAAAGTCCGAACCGGCGTATGCGTCGGTAATCTTGCGAACATTGACCGTCGCGCGAGTCGCTGGAGTTGATGATTCGGTTGGGAGTTCGATCCCCATCGCGTTGGAGTAGATCCACGCGCTCAGGTCACCGCCGTGGACGGAGTTTGCTTCAGGCTTCGGGATCGGAGCGTACGGATCTGGAGCCGCACTGGTGACAGGGCCGTTGTTTACAAACTCGTCAGGAGATGAGCTGGTCGAGATCGAAGCGGAGGAGTTCGCTGCGAAGCTTCCGGATTCCAGCGGCGGAGCGGACTGAGCGATTGGTTTGACCTTTGGCTCAACATTGGTGTTCGCTGACTGCGCCGTATTCTGGACATTGGATCCAGACTCGACATGCTCAGGAGTGAAGTACGCCGTGGAGCGTGTGCTCTGAGTCTGAGCCAGTTCCTGCTCAGTCTGATGTTGCTTGGTGCGATCCCAGAACCCAACACGCTTGGCGCACGCTGGGAGTGTGAGCATGGTCCCGGCGAGTGCAGTCAGGAGGACGGGGCGGATGAGTGTGGTGGTCTGTGTGTCGCGCATGGAGTCAACTCCGTTCACTTCCTGCTTGGCAGGTGCTGATGTGCTTAATCTGGGTCGACGGGCTCCGCCCGGCTCGATCCGCTGTGCTGTGGATCCCTCCGTGGATCGCATAGAGATCAGGCCACCAACTGAGCAGGTGCCTGATAACTGCCTTTATCGGACGAGTTGTTGGTCAGACTTGAAGCGGGATCCAGACAAAAAAAGCCCGGCGAGCCCCACCACAGGCCCGCCGGTGCTCAGAATAGAGGTTTCTTCAGATACGCTCAGACCACGCGTCGGCGGACCATGATCGCCGGAGCGTCATTCGGACGATCCCACGCGTCTTTACAGCGTGGTTGCTGCGTAAATCGCAGGTGATCGAGGTACTTGTTGAGCAGTTCGTCATCGAACTGCGCCAAGAACTCAGCGGTCGCGGATGGATTGACGGAGATGATCTCGTCCACTGTCTGCTCGCGAGTCAACGCCGCGGGAGGTGCTTGAGTCAGCGGCTCACGCTTGAATGCGGTGTTCAGACAATTGGTGCGAGCGAGTGAAAACAGATCAGGCATCACGAGTCTCCGTACTCGAATGAGTGCAACTTGTCGCCGGCGTGAGTTCCTTCTCCTGCCGGTGGTGCCCCAATCACATCGGGGGATCACTCGCGAGATGATGAGTGTGTAATCTGCGCGGACCTACAATTCTGTGCGCCGCTCGCGCAGGAATCGCGGGGGATAACTTGGGGAAAGACCTACTCAGTCAGGATCACACGAAGTCCGCGATCGGCTCATCCGCATTGTCCGGAGACGCCGGATCGCTGCTGGGATCGTAATCTGGATTCAGATTGATAACGGGCTCATCGCCCTGCATATCAATCAGCACGCGTTGATCACGCACAAGCACGAGCAACGCAAGGAATGTCCCGACCATCTGCTGCTTGGGTTTATTGATGATCAGATCGCGCAACGTAGTGGATATCGACGACTTGCTGGTGATCGATTGATTGAGCTTCTCCACTATGTCATTCGCGTACACCTCGATCGGGGTGTCGTCGCTCATGACCTCGTGCTCACCCATGCGATCGAAGTTCACCGATTCGACGATCGTGCGGAATGCATCGACGAGATCGCTCAGATCCAGATCCTCGATCTCCAGCTCACCCATCTCATCCATAGCACTGCGGACGGACTCGTCGTCGATCCCGGCGCTATGGACTGGGGCGCGTCGTTCCCATTGCGCTTGTCGATGTTCGAGCATCGTCGCCGCGTCTCGATATTTTTTGTACTCAAGCAGCTGACGCACAAGCTCGGCGCGAGGATCTTCTTGATCCTCCTTTTCGACATCCGGAGCCGCGTCGCGATCGATGACATCCACAGCGAGCATGCGGGATTTGAGTTCCATGAGCGTCGCCGCCATTACGAGGAACTCGCCCGCGAGGTCGATGTCGATCGAGTCCAGATCATCGAGAAACCCGAGGTACTGATCCGTGATGATCGAGATCGGGATATCGTGCAGATCCACCTCATGCTTACGAATGAGGTAGAGCAAAAGGTCCATCGGACCTTCAAAAGCATCGAGTTGGACGCGGTAGAAATCGCTCACAGAGATAGTGTAGCGTATGGAATCCGTCAGTGCGGGCCTACCCTTATCCATGAGCGTACAGACGGACCAAACCACGAATCATGGTGCCGAGCAGGGATCTGATCAGGAACTCGCATTCATGGCCCGCGCCCTCCAGCACGAGGCGCAGTCGATCTCGAAAGTCGCTGAGCGGATCGATGCCGATTTCATCAAAGCCGTAGATCTCATCGTCCAGTGTGCGAAAAACCATGGGACAGTCCTCGTGTCTGGGCTCGGAAAGAGCGGTCACATCGGAGCGAAGATCTCCGCGACGCTTGCATCTCTGGGAATCCCCTCGCATGCTGTGCATCCCACCGAAAGATCGGAAGAGCAC
>WUAJ01000142.1 GCA_009827215.1 Phycisphaeraceae bacterium | reverse complement strand
GCGCTGACCACCGCTCGCGTGTACAAGGACGCGATGAGCCATGAGAAAGCGATGAGCATCATCCATGAGGGCAAAGGCACCCACTTCGATCCCGATGTGGTCGACGCGTTCGATCAGACCCAATCCGTCTTCAACCAGATCCGGAGTGAGTCCCAGTGCACCCACAAGCTTGATCGGATCGACATCGAGCAAGCCGCTCGGATGTTCATGGAAGAGAACAACAGTCTCGACACGCTCAAACGCGCCGCGTGATCACGCCCACTACACTTGTGCATGACCACAACCCCCACCGACCTCACCAATCTCAACGACCTCATCACAAGCTCGCTCGATGACACCATCGCGATCCGGCGCGACCTGCACGCGCATCCCGAGATCAAGTTCAAGGAATCCCGCACCTCAAAGGTCATCCAGCAGCACCTGAGCGACCTCGGGATCGAGTTCAAAGCGAACATCGGAGGCAAGGACCCCAACACAGGGACCGGCGTCGTCGCGCATCTCCCAGCGACTACGGACAAACCGGGACCTTGCATCGGACTGCGAGCGGACATCGACGCGCTGCCGATCACCGAGATCTCCGACCTCCCCCACAAATCCACCCACGAGGGCACGATGCACGCGTGCGGCCATGACGGTCACACCGCGATCCTGCTCGGAGCCGCGAAAGTCCTGTCCTCGATGGAGCACCGACCCAATCCGATCACCTTCGTCTTCCAGCCCGCAGAAGAAGGCGGCGCGGGCGCCGAGAAACTCATCCGCGACGGCGCCCTCGACGGACTCATCGGACCCCCGATTACCAAAATGTTCGGACTTCACGGCTGGCCCGACGAAACACTCGGGACCATCTCCACACGCCCCGGACCACTCCTTGCCGCGACCGATACCTTCACGATCACCATCAACGGCACGCAGGCCCACGCCGCGTACCCACACCTCGGGAACGACCCCATCGTCGCCGCGGCGCAAATTGTTAACAGCGCCCAGTCCATCGTCTCCCGATCCACCAAACCGACCGATTCCGTCGTGCTCTCGATCACGACGATCCACGCCGGGACGGCGTTCAACATCATCCCCGGAGCCGCGATCATGCAGGGGACCCTGCGGACCCTCTCGGACACCACGCGATCGGACACCAAGGCCCGATTCACCAAGCTGATCGAATCCACAGCCGCCGCCCTGGGATGCTCAGCGAGCATCGAGTGGTTCCCGGGCTACCCAGTCACCCAGAACGACCCCCAGCAGACAGAGCATGTCTTTGAAATCGCCCAATCCGCGGGCGGATGCGAGCAGACCAAGCTCGTCGAGGAGCCGACCCTCGGCGGCGAGGACTTCTCGTTCTACGCTCAGAAGGTCCCCTCCTGCTTCTTCTTCTTGGGACTCGCTCTTGACGAACAAACGCCGTTCCCAGGACTCCACACACCTAGTTTTGATTTCAACGATCAATCCATCCCATTGGGCGTAGAGATGATGTGCCGGCTTGCTCTTTCATAATCCGGCCCTAAAGTCCATTTCCTGAGGGATTCGCTCAAGCGATCCAGTCCGAGAACCGATGGAGACTCCATGAACATTCGTTTGACCCCAATCGTGATCGTTGCCAGCGCCCTCGTGCTCGCATTCTCTTCGGGCTGCCGCGTAGAGCGGACCACCGGTCAGCGTCACCAAGCGCGTGCGATCGACACGATCCTCCGTGCCGAAGCAGGACGTCTCAACGATCAATCCCTCTCCGAGGACACCCTCGAGGACTACGCCCACCTCAACCAGCTCTACATCGATCTGGTCAACGCCGCCGTGCGTTCAGGTGAAGCGGACCCCCTGACTGTCCAGGAAGCCGAGGACGAGCTCCGCCGCATCGCGAGCGAAGCGCGTCAGCTCGAAGCGTTCCACATGTGGTCACCAGAAGCGCAAGCAAACTTCGAAGAGAGCTTCTGGCGCTTCCGACTCAAGAAGTGGCAGCAGTGGCGCGGCCCGGACTACATCTACGAATAAAGCATGACGACACATCCAGAACAACCTCAGGATCGAGCTCCTCGGAGATCGATCCTGTCTGTTTTAAGCAGACTCTTTTCTCTAACCACAGCACCAAAGGAGCGGAAGATTATCCGCACCAACGACGGATTCACGCTCTCCGTCAATGGCTATCCCAACTGGTCACTCCGATGGGATCAGGTCACCGGAGTCGTCGCGTACAAGCGGGCGCTCATCAACACTGATCAGATCTGCTTCGGATTCCGCATTGGAGAGAACCAACTCCATCTCCGCTGCATCGACGAGGACACTCTGGGGTTCAAATCAGTTGAGGACGACATCAGTACTCGAACAGACGGTGCCTGGCCTGCAGTGTTCACCGATGTCGCTTGGCCTCCATTTGGACTCTGCTGGACTGTGCTCTGGACAGCACAAGGCTCCGATCCGATTCAGGACAACCCAATCCTGCACATGATCGATCCCCCCATCGGGTGATGAATACCATCCCTCGTGGAACCCACCGACGACCCCATCCCGTTCAAGCCTGACGACTTTGCGCAGGATATCCCGGAGTGGGGGAGCGAGGACTACAACACACGCATCAAGCGCCTGCACGCGATGGCGCGCGACCTGCCCCTTGCGCCCGGCGTGTACCTGATGAAAGACCACAAGGGCATCGTGCTCTATGTTGGGAAAGCGACCAAGCTCCGCGATCGTGTCTCGTCGTACTTCCTCCCCTCGACCGATCTAGGCCCTCGCAAGAACAAGATGCTCGACGAGGTCCACACCTTCGAGGTCTTCAAAACCGACACCGCATGGGAAGCACTGCTCGCTGAGAACCGTCTCATCAAGGACATCAAACCCCGCTTCAACGCCGCCCAGAAAGATGACCGGACCTATCCCTACCTTGTCGTGACCAACAACGAGGACTACCCGCGTGTGTTCGTGTCGCGGAACCCCACAGGGATCAAACCCGACGGCACCAAGGACCCCCACTACACCAACGCGAGCATCCTCGGCCCATTCACCTCTCCGGGCGCGCTGCGCACCGCGGTCGATGCGCTCCAGTCCGTGTTCAAGTTCCGCACCTGCTCGCTCGACATCATCGAGGGTGATCCCAAAAACAAGCACTTCCGTCCGTGCCTGCTCGCATCGATCGGCAAGTGCACCGCGCCGTGCAACGAGTCGATCACCAAAGAGCACTACCGCGAAGACATCACCCGATTCGTGCGCTTCCTCAAAACCAAGCGCTCGACGATGATCAGGGAACTGCAGACGGAGATGGCCGAAGCGTCCGAGCGGATGGACTTTGAGCGAGCCGCGACGCTGCGGGATCAGATCAACGCGATGATCAAGATCGACAACCGCGCCTCGACGAGCGACAAGTGGCAACCCGAAGCGGAGATCGGGTACATCGATCCGATCAAGGGGTGCCAATCCCTCGCGCGTGCTCTGGACATGAACACCACGATCCGCTGCGTCGAGGGGTTCGACATCGCCCACCTTCAAGGCGGGGAGACCGTCGCGTCCAAGGTCTGCTTCATCGACGGCAGACCATTCAAACAGGAATACCGACGCTTCCGCATCAAGTCCTTCACGAACCTCCCAGGAGGTCGCGCCAACGATGACTTCCAATCCATGCGCGAGGTCATCTCACGAAGGTTCCGCGACGCGGGCGCCGGACAGGAGCTCTACCCAGATGTCATCCTCATCGACGGCGGGATCGGACAACTCCACGCGGCGCTCGAAGCGTTCGAGCAGCTGGAAGTCAAACCCCCGATGGTGATCTCGATCGCGAAAAAAGAAGAGCTGATCTATAAGCAAGGACAGAACGAGCCAATCAAGCTCGGACGCAACAATCCAGGACTGCGCCTGCTCCAGCAGGTCCGCGACGAGTCCCACCGATTCGCGCAGCACTACCACCATGTGCTGCGAAGAAAGAAAACGCTCGGGGAGTGATCACTCATCTACACGAGTGCACACGAACTCTTGTCCGTTCTGGAACAGCGTCACCTTTGTTGCGATCTCATCGTCAAACGCAAACTCGATCTCCGCATCGACCAGCTCGTATCGGAAGCGATCATCCGCATCCGTCGGCGCGACGACCAGCGCCTGCTGACCCGTAATCCGCGCGAAGAGCTTTCCCGCTTCGCTCGTGATGTACATCGTGAAGTACTGCCCCTTGTACTCGCCGACCACGCGCTTTGCGTACTCCTCGTCGACCCCCTCGCTCACCTCGATCTCGACGGGGTCTGGATTGAGCCCGCCGAGTTGTTGGACCAGCTTCTCGCCGGCGCTGGTGGTGAAGAAGGTGGTGCCGTTGGTCAGGACGACGACCGCGAGGTCGAGATCGCGATTGACCGCGAAGTACGACGAGTACCCGCCCGTCATGCCGTTGTGCCAGTAGGTCGAGCCGTCCTGCGCCAATAGCCATCCGAAGCAGACCGATCCGAACCCGCTATCAAACATCGGCTCGCGCGAGAGTTCGAGCGAATCGAATATTCCGCCTTGTTCGTCGCTCAGGTTCGCGATCGCAAACCCCAGCAGCGACGGCGCGGACGCGACCCACATCCCAGCTGGATTCATCGGACCAATATCCCCCCAAGGCTTCGACGATCGACCGCTCGAAGTCGCGGGTGCGAGCATCTTTGACTGCTCGTCATCGAGCACAATCTGGAACCCCTCGACCCCCATCGGATCGAACACGCGCTCGATCACCGCGTCCTCGTACCCCATCCCGGCGTTGGCCGCGACCAGATCCCCGAGCAGTCCGACTGCAAGATTGGAGTACTCGAACTCCGTCCCTGGCGCTCGCTTTGGTTTGACCTTCGAGATGTATTCAAACAGCATCTCCTGTGTGTATCCCATGAACGGCTTATCAGGATCCGTCGGACGAAGATTCGCCGGAGCAGTCGGCCAACCCGATGAATGCGTCGTCAGATGCCAGAGCTCGACCTCCGTTCCCTCGTAGTCCTTCGCGTCTACCTCCTCAGGGAGCAGCTCATCGAGGAGTGTGTGCTTGGTCACCTCACCCCTGCGGATCGCGTCGGCGAAGAGCACGCCGGTCATGACCTTCGAGATCGAACCGATCTCATAGAGCGTATCAAATGTCGGCGACTCCTCACCACCAAACGCAAGCGTCCCGAGCGTGTAGTACGACTCCTTGCCGTCTTGATATACCCCCACCACCGCGCCCGGGACCAGCTTGGTCTCGACCAACGGCTCGATGTGTTTATGCACCGCGTCCTGAATCGGATCCTCCGCATGAGCGACCCACGAAAACGAAGCGAGCGAAAATAGAGCGATAGCAGTTCCTGTGTTCATACCACAGTGTATGGGAAAGCGTGAATCTGGTTTCACGATCAAGGACGGGATGCTTCCTCAGCGATCTGGTCTGCAAGCATCTGCTCAAACTGATCATGAGGAATAACCTCCGCGCGGGCATCAGCAAACCCCACAACTACTCCTTCTTGATAGTGATCAGGATGTTCGTAAATGACTATCCGATTCACGAAATCA
This sequence comes from Phycisphaeraceae bacterium, assembly GCA_009827215.1. Classification (GTDB taxonomy): domain Bacteria; phylum Planctomycetota; class Phycisphaerae; order Phycisphaerales; family UBA1924; genus UBA1924. The sequence goes on along the minus strand of WUAJ01000142.1, from coordinate 830 downwards.
CCCTCGAACACTTGATAACCACTAGGAACGTAGATGTATGGATCTTGAGCATCTGGGTGTAAAGGAGATACAAGAAGATCGGATTCAATAATTCCAAGATTAATCAACTCTTGGGGCCACTGGCCTGCAGTTGGCATCTTGTCATCCTGGTTTGTTGCAAAGAGAATCGCTCCCTGCACCATCGATCGCACTTGTACAGTTGATCTCCAGATCGGTGTGTGGTGGCTGCTGTGATTTCTGATCGGGATCAAACCCAGAATGACAATGACAACAAACGCGATGACCACAATGATCCGAATCGATTTCCAATCAGTCTTCCCGAAGAAGAACTCTTTCATGAGAATCGATCCGTTCCTTTCACTGATCGGTTCCGTCACGCCTCGTCGAGGACGTCGTTGTGACGCTTCATCACCTGCTCGCGTGTGACCAAGCCCACCGGATTCATCTGTCTGAACTGGTCCACAACGCACAAGCTCGACACATCGGACTTGCTGAACTTGTCGAGCACCGTGTCCAGATGCTCTCCAGCAGACACAGTCGGGATATCGGTCCGCATCAGCTCCGCGACGAGCAGCAGCGGGATCGCTTCGCGATCGATCAGCGCCGAGCGCATGTCGCGTCCGGTCACCATCCCGATGTAGCACCCCTCGTGATCGATCACAGGGAAGTCGGGGACGTTGTGGTGCGCGTGGAGCGTGATAAGTTTGCTGAGCGGATCAGACGCGTACACCGGCTCAGTCGGAAGCGAATCATACTTCACACTTGCGAGCGGCACGTGACGCAGGATCCCGAGATCCCGACCGGTCCCGATCCGAACACCCGCTCTTCGG
>WUAJ01000141.1 GCA_009827215.1 Phycisphaeraceae bacterium | reverse complement strand
CGAGCACACAGGAGATCATCAATGACGATTGATCAAAGCGTACTCCAACTCCTCGAAGAGAGTGTCCTTTGCTGGCTCGCGACCAGTTCTCTCCAAGGTGAGCCCAGTGTCTCGCCGAAGGAGATCTTTAAGCCGTTCAAAGGCGACTCGATTGTTATTGCGAATATCGCATCGCCCCAGTCCGCACGCAATATCAATGAGAATCCACGCGCGTGTGTGAGCTTTGTGAATATTTTCACTCAAAAAGGGTATCAAATCACGGGGGCTGCCTCGATTCTTAAACGACCCGATCAAGACTATCAACAAGCGAAGCAAGCTTTAGAAGAACTCACTCTCGGAAAGTTTCCATTCAAATCAATCTTTCGAGTCTCTGTTGAGCAAGTGCGTGAGATCATCGCGCCAAGATATAGGTTGTTCCCTGAAACAACAGAGGAAGACCAGATCAGGAGTGCGCTAAAGACCTATGGCGTCCAAAGCGAGCTCTCATCTTCGTCGCCGTGTGATACCGAGAGACGCGAAACCAATCAGCAAACCACTACTTGGAGCAGGAATGGTTGATTGAATCCAAGGCAGGTATGTGTCCAATCGAGTATGCTTTGCTCGATCTCGATAATCTCCGAACATGCCGTTGGAATTGATATCGATGTTGTGCGATGCAATTCCAACAAGTTGCCACCTCCCATTCTCGAATCGGAACATCCCACCTCCTGCATCTCCATTGGTCGTGGTCCCTTCCAATGGGAGGGCGCTGCCGCTGGTTGGATCGTCAAAGTCGGTTGTATAAAATTCGCTGTTGGCTGCGCCTCGATCCCAAACATTGTTCGCGGCCCATCGTTCAGTGGTAAATGTCCAGTCATTGCCGAGGCCGTCTCCAATTCCACCATAACCCACGAGAGCGACTTGGTCTCCGAAGTTGAGCGAGGATTGTGCGATCATTGCTGGATCAACATTCGTAATCGGCTCGCTGAGTCTCAAGAGAGCGAGGTCCTGACCTGACAACCCATTTGGGTGTCCGTCATATCCAGGGTGATAAATAATCTCATCAACGCCATGGATGACTTCATTGTTTCGGAACTCCCAGTTGATCTCTGGATTCTGAGCGATCCGGTGAGCTGCGGTGAGCACCCAATGCTGATCAATTAGCACCGCTGAAGCGCCCGCGAATCCGCCGCTTTGTGTTCTGAATCCCACCTCGCCAACAGAATGAAACTGAGTCTCTGCTCCGTAATCGAGATACAACTGCGCGTTGACATCATGCCTCCGAATAATTCCCGAGGCTTCTGTATGAAAGAGAGAGAGGCATAGTGCTGGCGCAACTACAGCTGTCAGTGTGTGCTGATTCATTGTGTCCCCTGACTGTTTAAGATGTCCCTATTCCAACACGGCGTACTTCAGCGTGTCAGTATGAATGGATTCGTTCAAGATAGACTTTGGTTCCATCTGATTTGAAATCAATCAAGAAATGGATCTCTTGTGCGCTTTCAATCGAGTTGGCGAGTATCACAGTGTTCAGTTTCTCGAAACGAGATGCTCACTGTGGAAAAACAAACAAGCCCATCGTGAAGATGGGCTATTCAATAACAACTCGACGCGTTCGATCAACGACGGTAAGTAATCCGTGCTTTGGTCAGATCGTACGGAGAAATTTCAACCGTAACGGTATCGCCCGGCAGGATACGGATGTAGTGCTTCCGCATCTTTCCTGAGATGTATCCGATGATCTCGGTCTGCTGCTCGTTTGGGAGCCGAACCTTGAACATCGCGTTTGGAAGCGCCTCGGTTACGATCGCATCCATTGTGATTTTGTCATCCTGTTTCGCCATGAAATCTCCAAATAGCCTTTGTCCGATCCCCGGATCCATGTACGGGCGGGGTTGAAAGCGTATGCATCGATACCATTCAGATTGCGAAAAACACTGGTCAACACCCCAAATCACGCGGATTCGCTTCACTTTGGAGTGATGTTGAACGCTTCTGTGAGTATCTTCGGACAGATCATCACCAGATCATTGACATTGGTCCCAGTGGGACCAATCACGATGTCTGCTCCGATTGAGCGAAAAAAACCGAGCGTATCGTGCTCCGAGAGTGCTCGTTGAGCAGCTTCCATGACTCCATTTGCCTCAAGCATCTTATTGGTCAAGATCGCACCCGCGGCTTGTGTCGGTCCATCGATTCCATCCGATGCCAAGCCGATGACGACCCAGTCCGAGAGGTTGGATTGCGTGAGCTCGAGCCCAGCCGCGAGCACGGATTCCATGCAAGGCCCACCAACCCCGTCAGTCCCTCTCGCATCCACAGTGGTCTCACCAGTCGCAATGAAGGGGCTTTGAGGTGATTGTTGGAACAATCCTGCGAGTGTTTGACCAGCATCTGATGCTTCCCCGGTTGCATCCATCGATCTTGCCTCGACCCTCGGATCGATATGTTGGACGAACGATCCACAAGCATCTCGCAGCACGAGATGATTTCCGATGACGGTGTGCTTGATCGACTGGCTATCTTCTCGCATCGGTCCTGAAGCGATGGTGTCCAGATTGTCTCCCATGACATCGGAGAGTACACATGCCTCCACATGCTCGAGGTGTCCGAGTAGTCCTGCGAGCCCTCCGCCTTTGAGGGTTTCGAGATTCTTGCGTGCAGCATTCAGCTCTTGGATACTCGCACCGGATTGATTGAGCCGCTCTGTGGTATCGATGATTTCGTTGAGCGAAACACCTTGGGATGGGGCGCACAAATGCGCCGAGCCACCGCCAGAGATGCACACAACACACGCATGCTCTGGTGAGATCGCAGATGCGTACTCAATGACCGCTTTGGTTGCTTCGATGTTTCGCTCCGTTGGAGAAGGGTGGTCAACCCCAAAGAACGACAGACTGAGTGATTGATGATCGACTGGGATCTGCTCATCGGGACACAGCACGATCCCATCGGCGAACCTTGTGCCTAACTCTGCTCGGCATCCCAGAGCCATCGACGCCGCGGCTTTCCCGAACGCGATGACATGTGTGGGACAATCAAACGCATCGAAGTCCATCGACTGGGAAATCAAACGCTGTGGAGTGACTGCATCGAGCGTGTGCTCGACAAACGCACTGACGAATCGAGCAATTTGTGGATCAAGCGAAGTTGAGAGTTGAATACTGGTCATTGCGTCAGCGCCGAGCGGAGCCGTTTGATTGCCTCGTCGATCGTCCCCATCTGTTTGCAGAACGCAAATCGAACGAACCCCGCGCCATCTGCCGGATTCATGTAGAACCCACTGGGTGGGATCGCCGCGACCCCAGCGTGCTCCGGGAGCCATCGGCACAGATCCACATCTGTTTGCAAACCAAGCCGACTGCTGATCGCTTGATGTTCAGCCATGATGAAGTACGCGCCTTGTGGATTGTGCACACCGAAACCCAACTCGCTCAGCGCCTCAGCAAGCACTTCACGCGTTTGTTGGAACTGATCTCGAAGTCGGTCTGCTTCGTCGCGTGCATCATTGAGCAGAGCCGCGGCTCCAAGTTGCAATGGTCCTGGAACAGAGAAGGTGACAAACTGGTGCGCCGATCGTACGCCAGCAGTCAATGCAGCAGGCGCTAATGTCCATCCAATCTTCCACCCAGTCAGCGAGAAGGTCTTTCCGAGCGAGGACATGATCACTGTGCGTTCGCGCATCCCATCGATCGTCGCGATGGATCGGTGCTTGCAGCCGTCGTAAGTCAGCCGTTCGTAGACCTCATCGGAGAAGACAATCGCGTCATGTTTCTTGCACAGATCCGCGATGAGCGTCAACTGCTGTTCGTTCATGACCATTCCGGTCGGATTGTGAGGCGTATTGACCAGCACCGCACGCGTTCGATTGCTGAACGCTGCTTTGAGTTCATCAGGATCGAATCCGAATCCAGACTCTGTCGGACGGATCGTCACAAACTTTGCCGTCGCGCCGCTCATCGCAAGACACGCGCGGTACGAGTCGTAATACGGCTCAAACAGGATCACCTCATCGCCGGGATTGACCAGCCCCATAAAAGCGGATGCGATCGCTTCGGTGCACCCACTGGTAACGGTGATCTCGCTTGTTGGGTCATACGCGATCCCGTTGTAGTCCGATGACCAGCGTGCAATCGCGTCCTTGAGGATTGGTAGTCCCGCGAGCGGCGCGTATTGGTTGTGCCCTTCACTGATCCCACGCTGTGCCGCGAGTTTGCCGAGTTCGGGGCCATCGAAGTCTGGGAATCCTTGGGAGAGGTTGACCGCGTTGTGCTTGTTGGCAAGCATGGTCATCTCTGTGAAAATGGTCGTCCCGAATGGTCTGAATCGTTCTGCGATTTGTGTCATGATCCCTGACGATAGTGCATCAGCAAGATTCGTGCACGCAACTATTCGTCGAGTCCCAGCAGCCGTGCCGCTTCCCACGCCGCGACCGACCAAGGGGCTTCGATCGTGATGTCGATGAGTTGTTTGCGTGTAATTGGGATGACCCCGAGCTGATCCCCAAAGCGTTCCTTGAGTGTGGACAGGTCCTCAGACGCATCCTGCTCGGCTTGTTTGATCATCTCTTGCTGGAGTTGGTCTACCCAGCGGAGAGCATCGGAGAACTGCTCCGCGCTCGGCATCGTGTGTCCCATGCCCTCGATCATGTCGAGCCGGACATCGAGTCCGTCCGCTTGCATCTGAGCCGTGCGTTTCTCCATTTCTGGAGCATTGAAATCCATCGTTCCTGTGATGCACGCAAACCTTCGTTCCTTGAGCATCTTGAACCATCGACCGCTCGGCTTCGCGAGCCGTTCGGGCCAGTACTCTCCGGCTTTCCCAGTGGGGGTCCTGTGGTACGAATCCAGACCCACGATGGGAACAGTCCCCATGAATATGTCTGGGAACGCGAGCTGGAGGATCCCTGAGCATCGTCCCCCACCCGACATGCCGGTGATGTACACGCGTCTGGGATCGATCCGTACATACGCGCTGATCGTCGCGATTGAATCGAGATGTATCTGGAGTCGATTGGTGAGTTCTCGAGTGTTACCGTTGTTGTCCACTCCGATCGCGATCAGATTCAACTCGTCGCACGCGTCGTGGAATATTCTCGGGATCTGACCATTGGGAGTCGGACTCACCCACACCAGTATCCCAGGCAGTCCGGTTGACTGATGATTCACAGGCAATCGAACCTGTATGTGTTCTTCGGACAAGTCCCTGCTCAGTTCAGGATACTGCCGTTTGAGCCGAGCACGGCGCGTCTTGCCGTCAAGTTTGATACTGGACTCGTAGTACGGGAGATCCAATCGACCACTCCGCAGTTGCTTCGAGGCACGCTCACGATCCATCCCGACGAGTAACGCGCGATCGATCGGTAGTTCATTGAGGAGATCCTCAGTCAGTGCATACCCAGTTGTCGATTCGGCATCCTCGAGCAGGTAGAGCCGTCCCGCTTGATCCCTCGCGACGCTGAGCAGTTTTGTGTCTCCAGAACGCTCAAGCACGAGCGATCCAATCGATTCGCTCTCCTCAGGCACCTCCATCGCCTTGGTCAGTTCCCGGCGTAATCGAGCGAGATCTTTGGAGCTGAGCACACCCGCGATCTTCCCAAGATCACGCAGCATCGGAGAGGACGCGAGATCCGCATCCATCGATCCGGATCCCATCGACAGGATCCCTTCCAGTGCCGGTTTGGAGTCGATCCAGAGGAGCCCCTCGCGAGCATCTTGAGCGGACGCTGCTCCAGACCCCATCACGAGGGTCAGGACCAAGAGCAGCAATGTCCGGATATCGACGAATCGACTGGAGTTCATACCCTATGTGTACGATCAATCAGGGGTCCGGTTGATCCCAAGAGGGGATTCTTTCCCAGATCATCCTCTCAGACTTGACACTGGGAATGAGGTTGCTAGCGTTGTGACCTGCATTTTGATCCTCCGTAGCTCAATGGTAGAGCGAGCGGCTGTTAACCGCTAGGTTACTGGTTCGAGTCCAGTCGGAGGAGTTCACAAGACCCCTGCACATGAGTGTGGGGGTTCTTTGTTTTTCTCACAGCATTATCCACAACGCTCGATTCATCAGATGCAACAAAAAACCCGCTCGATGTGAGCGGGTTTTGAGATTTCAACAGATGTGGTTGGCTTACCAGTTGTCGCCGCCACCGCCACCACCGTAGCCGCCGCGACCACCGCCGCCGCCACCACCGCCGCAGCCGCCACCACCACCGCCGCCACCGCCGTAACCACCGCGGCCGCCTCCGCCGCCGCCGTAGCCACCACGACCACCGCCACCGCGTGGGCGCTCTTCGCGAGGACGCGCTTCGTTCACGACGAGTGCACGACCGCCGCA
>WUAJ01000015.1 GCA_009827215.1 Phycisphaeraceae bacterium | reverse complement strand
CGTGATGGGTGCGGGAGAAGCGTGCGTGGGGAGATTCTTGATGCTGCCTTGGACCAATCGGATCAAGGACGGGGTGTTCTCGTTTGAGGGGGGCCCGTATAAGCTCGAGACGAATCACTCTGATGGGACGGCGATTCATGGGGTCGGCCGAGACTTTGCGTGGTCGATCGCGGATCGATCGCCGTATTCAGCGCGGTTTATGTTTGATTCTCGACTGGAGGATGATGTGAATTGGCCGTTCCCTTTCGGCGCGGTGTTTCGGATTGAGGTTGGAGATGACTGGGTTGAGCTCGATCTTGATGTGACGAATCTTGGTGAGGAGCGGATGCCTTGTGGGGTTGGGCATCATCCATACTTCAATCGCACGCTGTGGGACGAAGAGGATGAGCTGCAGGTGTGCGCGAGAGTCACTGGACGGTATCCATGCGTCAATCAGATCCCTCATGGCGCGATGGTAGATGATGATGTGAGTGCCAATCTGCGCAGTGGCGGTGTGATCGGGAATCCGGATCTGGATGATGTATTCGGTGGGTTCGATGGTCAAGCGGAGCTTGTGTGGGACAAGAGCGGGATCAAGTGCTCGATGACATGCAGCGATGCGTATTCGCATCTGGTGGTGTTCACGCCGAGGGATAGGGACGCGGCTGGTGCTCCCCCACTGCCTTGGGTGTGTGTGGAGCCGGTGACGATGGTCAATGATGCGCTCAACTCAGCGAGTAATGACAGCGGTTTACGCGTGCTAAGTCCAAATGAAACACTCGCGACCAAAGTTCGCTTGCGATTTGATCGGATTCTTTGACGGGAACTCCGATCTTGACCATCTGTGTATTGGTCGGCGTCCGATCTGGCAGGTACGCGGGCAGCAAAGCTCAGGAGAACTCCCATGATCTCGATGTCGTCTGTTTTTGTGCCTTCAGTGTGCGCGTTGTCGCTGCTCCCGATCCTTGGTCAAGCGATTGAAGACGCGGCGGAAGATCTGATTTCTGAACTCGCACAAGAAATCCGTGACAACTATGTGTTTCCGGAGATTGGTCAGCGGACAGCGGACTACCTGCTCAAGCGTGAGAGCGAGGGGGCGTATGAGGGGCTCGACGATCCGCAGCTCGCGATGACCATCACGCAGGACCTGCAGAGCTTTACGAGCGATCGACACTTCGCTATGCGATTACTCCCTGAGGGCTGGCAGCAGCGAGCGGAATCGGACAGCGAGGACCTCGCGGACCCAAGACCCAACACCACACCCAACGGGTTTATGCGCGTCGAGCGGCTCGATGGGAACATCGGGTATCTGGATCTTGACGGGTTCATGCAGGTGGATTCTGCGAGAGCGAACACGCACGCGGCGATGCAGCTGCTCAATGGATCGAGCGCGTTGATCTTTGATCTTCGCGACAACGGCGGTGGTGATCCAGAGACGGTGCAGCTCATTACGAGTTATCTGTTTGATCCTGATGAGCCGGTGCATCTGAACTCGCTCTACTTCCGTCCGGCGGATGAGACGACGGAGTTCTGGACGCATGATGAGATCGAGGTTGCCAACGCGATGCCTGAGGTTCCGGTGTATGTGCTCACGAGCGGGTACACATTCTCGGCGGCGGAGGAGTTCTCGTACAATCTGCAGTGTCTGAAGCGTGGGACGATCGTTGGTGAAACGACTGGGGGCGGGGCGCATCCGGTGGATGGGTTTGTCGTTGAGGATCGGTTTGTGGTCAATATCCCGGTGGGGCGCGCGATCAATCCGATCACCAAGACCAACTGGGAGGGGACTGGGGTGAAACCTGATATCGAGATCGAATCCGATCGCGCTCTGGATCGAGCGATGCTCGAGATTCTGGAGACGCTCGCGGAGACTGGGGATGATTCGGCACGCTGGGGGCTGATCAATCTGCAGAGCCGACTGAGCCCGCTCGAGCTCTCGGCGAATGAGCTTGCGGAATACGCGGGTCAGTACACGGATCGTGAACTGATGATGGATGGGAACGAGCTGATGTATCGTCGCAAGGGGCGTCCGAGCTGGAGCCGATTGATCGCGGTTGGTGAGGATCAGTTTGTGATCGATGGGTTTGATGGGTTCCTGATGACCTTTGAGCGCAATCGGATTGGTGAGATCACGCAGATCGTGGGGTCGTATGTGCAGGGACACACGGACAGCTCGGATCGGGAATAAACAAACGCGATTGACGCGTATGATCGTGCATGACCACTTTTCTGCTCAAAACCGAACCCGATTGCTACAACTGGGAAAATCTTGTCAAGGACAAACGCACGCACTGGGACGGGGTGAAGAACCCCACAGCGCTGATGCACATGCGCACGGCGAAGAAGGGCGACGAGGCGTTTATTTACCACACGGGCAAAGAGAAACGCATCGCGGGACTCGCGATCATTGTGACGGATGTCTATGAAGATCCAGAGAATCCGGGATTGACGAAGAAGGGCGAGCTCAAGGGGCCTTTGTTTGATCTGACTCCGGTCAAGGCCTCGACCAAGGTGCTGACGCTTAAGGACATCAAGGATGATGGTCGCTTCGACGACTTTGATCTCGTGAAGTTGTCGCGCCTCAGCGCGATGCCGGTGCCTCCGAAGCTCGACAAGCTGCTCCGCAAGATGTGCGGGCTTGATTAATTACTGGCTTGATGAACTACTGTTTGGGATCGACTGAAGAGAATCGCTTGCGGATCGCTTCGAACTGTTCCTCGCGCGCGTGCTCGAAGGCGGGGAGTGTGACCTCGTCGTTGCAGTAATGCAGGATGTAATCGAGTGATCCGGAGCGGAACAGCTTCGTGAACGCTTCCACGGCTTCGGGCCAGTACCGCGTTCCCATCCCAGCTTGGAGTTCGACCAAGGCACTCTCGGCGGCTTTGTCTCCGAGTTTGCTTCGGTAGGGACGCACGGAGGTCATCGCGTCGAACGAATCGATCACGGCGAACATGCGCGCTCCGATGGGGATGTCTTCTTCTTTGAGTCCGAAGGGGTATCCGAGGCCGTCCCATCGTTCGTGGTGGTAGCGGACGAGGTTGAGGATGGGTTCTTCGGTGACGTCGAGGTCGATCATGCGCGCGTAGCCGGTCACGGGGTGGTACTTGATGATCTCGAACTCTTCGTCGGTGAGTTTGCCTGGCTTCTGGAGGATCTCGTCTGGGAGGTCGAGCTTTCCGATGTCGTGGAGAGCCGCGGCTTGGGTGACGAGGGCGATCATGTCCTGGTTGTGCCCGAACTCTTCGAGCATGGCGCGGGTGTAGAGCACGACGCGCCAGGTGTGGGCGGCGGTGGAGAGATCCTTGCGCTCGATCTGCTGGAGAAGGTCTTGGACGATCGCGGGATTCATCGGATGCGAATCCTTACTTTGACCCTTGAAACACAGTGGTTGCAGAGGGATTACTTGTCATCGAAGAGTCCGAACATGTCCGCTTGTTCGTCGGCGAGGTAGCTCGAGCGGACGAGCGGTCCGGAGACGACGAGCTTGACGCCTTTGGATTCTCCGATGCGTTTGTATTCTTCGAACTCGTCGGGATGGACCCAGCGGTCGATCGGGAGGTGGTTGCGGGTCGGCTGGAGGTACTGACCGATCGTGATGATGTCGCACGCGTCGCCTCGCGATTGGTCGTCTTTGTCGCGTGGTCCGGAGTGGTCGGCGGTCATCGCGACGAGGTCGTCGAAGAGCTCGAAGACTTCTTCTTTGCGTTCGCCGATTCCGACCATGATCCCGGTCTTGGCGACGGCGCCTTGTGCTTTGACGCGTTTGAGGAGTTCCATCGTGCGCTCGTAGCGTGCGCTTGGGCGTACGGCGGGGTGACAGCGGCGGACGGTTTCGAGGTTGTGCGCGATGATGTTGGGCTGCGCGTCGATGACCATCTGCAGCGCTGCTTCGTCGCCTTTGAAGTCTCCGATGAGGACCTCGATGGACATGTCGGGGCATGCTTCGCGCGTGCGCATGATGGTCTCGGCCCAGATCCCGGCGCCTCCATCGGGGACATCGTCGCGATCGACGGAGGTGATGACGATGTGCTTGAGTCCGGCACCTCTCAGGGACTCTGCGACTCGGCGGGGTTCGTCTTTGTCGATCGGGAGTGGTTTGCCCGTCTTGACATTGCAGAATCCACAGGCGCGGGTGCAGGTGTCTCCCAGGATCATGATGGTCGCGATCCCGCGCGCCCAGCACTCACCCATATTGGGACACGCGGCTTCTTCGCACACGGTGTGGAGTTTGTGTGAGTCGATGTTCGCTTTGGTGGCGCGGAAGTTCTCGCCTCCTGGGAGTTTGGCTTTGAGCCAAGCAGGTTTCTTTTTGACGCTCAGGTGATGGACGGCGTCGTCCTCGTTGTTGAGGATCATGGAGCTCAGCGACACAGTCGGACGGAGGGTGCGGATGGGGTCGCCTCCGAGGGGGCGAGGGTGGCGCGCGAGCGTGCGAGAATGCCCGGCATTGGAGGGTTTTTGGGTCGCGGGCGACTCGTGGGTTTTTGAAGGATCGGTCGGCATTGTGGAAGTTTATGTCGGAGAATTGAGGGATTGGAGAACGGAGCAGATCTTTCGGGCGTATCCCAGAATCGAGCACTGTTCGGTTCAGTTTGAATCGGCGACGCGCAAGGACGGCACAAAGACCGAAAACCATTCGTTTTTCGGGGTCTGAATCAACTGAGTGGGTGTTGCTGGTCGATGGAGCGGGTTGGGAGTGCTGCGAGCTTTCGCTGATGGGTGCTACACTAGAGCATCGTGCGAGGGCATGGAGTGCTTTGATGATTGATTCGGCTTGAGTTGCCGAGCGCAGAGCCTGATAGAGACCATGATTTGGTGTGTCTGGAATGTCTAGGAGTGAACTTGTGACCCACTGTACTGAAAGCTTGAGCTCGTCTGAGCAAACCACTCAGATCAAATCACGCTCGCGCGGACATCGCCGAATCGGACTGACGCTTGGACTGCTCGCTGGCACATGTGCACTGAGTCCGCTCTCAGGATGCCTGAACCAGGATTCGTACTTGAATCCGAGTATTACCGGACGCTGGGAGCACACTCCTACGGCTGTCCCGATTCTTGAACACCTCGCGGCGATCGAGTCTCCTGAGGATGAGTTTGTCGAGATCTCTGAGATCACGGCGGAAGACCTGATTCCTCAGACGCCGGTCTATCGCGTCGCGTCGGGTGACATTCTGACACTGAGCATCTGGGACTTGGTCGCGACTGATCAGGTCGAATCGCTTCCTCGTCAGGTGGATCCGAACGGATACATCGAAATCCCTCAACTCGGGCGTATTTTCGTCACTGGATTGACGGAGAAGGAAGTCGCGGATCGGATCGCGGAAGCGATGTTGAGCTTGGTTGCTGACCCCCTTGTTTCGGTGGTTGTTGAGCAACGGCGTGAACAAACCTTCTACCTCATGGGAAATGTCCAGAATCCAGCTCCGTATGTTGTCCCCAGTGCTGACTTTAGACTCCTCCAAGGGCTCGTCGGCGCGGGCGGGATTCCGCAGTTTATTGATGAAATCTACCTTATTCGTCAGGTCCCATTGGATGATGCAGCGAGTCGATTGCAGCCGGAACCTCAAGGATTGCCGGATGCGGCGGATCCGATGGACGGCGACGGTGGCGAGGACCTGCTCGATGTGATCGACGACCTCTCCAGTCCCGGCATGATTTCGGGCAATGGAAATGGCTTGGTCGCTCCTTCGGCGCAGCGGATGGATGATCCGATCATCGATCTGATCGAGCCGAGCGGATCGTCGACAAGAAACAGCTCTTCGTCCCAAAGTGCCCAAAACTCGGACGAAATGAACGAGAAGATGAAGTCGGCGATGCTGACCCCTCGCTGGCGCTTTGTGGATGGTCGCTGGGTTCGCGAAGCGGTCCCTGTCGCAGCACGCAAAGAAATCCAGAAGAGCGATGGCATGCAGCCTTCGGATTCTCGCGGGCAGCTGTTCACGCAGCGTGTGATCCGTATCCCAACGAAACCATTGCTTGCTGGTGATGCTCGTTACAATGTGATCCTGCGTCCTGGTGACATCATCAATGTGCCTCCGGCTCCAACGGGCAATGTGTATATCGATGGTCAGGTGAACGGACCGGGCGTGTACAACCTCCCAGTCGCGGGTCGATTGACGCTGACGCGTGCGATCACCAGTGCTGGTGGTCTGAACGGACTCGCGATCCCTGAGCGGGTTGATTTGACCCGAATTGTGGGCGATAACGAGCAAGCGACCATCATGCTGAATCTCCGCGCGATTGCAGAGGGGACTCAGCCGGATGTGTACATCAAGCCGGATGATCGGATCAATGTGGGTACCAACTTCTGGGCAACACCGCTCGCGGTGGTTCGCTCCGGATTCCGGACCAGTTACGGTTTTGGGTTCCTCCTGGATCGGAACTTTGGTAATGATGTGTTTGGTGCTCCACCGTCTCGTTTGAGATAAGTGAGTTTCCTGAGATTGCGATGAACTTCGTGTTCTTCTGTGCCGTAGCAATAGCTCGTGGTGGTTGTTGTATGCGCATGAATTCTCAGGTATTTCAAGTGTGCGCAGGATAGTGCGCCAATCATTGCGGACCCCCAATCTGGACCAAAGAATCGGGCCTCTCTGTCCGATCAGGTTGTTACCACTGTATGACTTCTCAGAACGCACAATCCGCTGACTCAGACGCTTCAAAGAAGGCGAGCGCGGAGGATCTGCTCTTTGGATTCATGACGCGTCGGGGTCTGGTGTATTCAGTGATTCTGGGTCTGATCCTGATCTGGTTGTTCAACCAGTGGTTCTTGTTCCAAGTGAAAGTCAGCTGGGAGAACAAAGAGGACTGGGGTCATGCTCTGGTGATTCCTCTCATTTCGGGGTATCTGCTCTGGCAGTCGCGAGATTTGATCCGGACTACACCTGTGCAGGTGTTCTGGCCGGCACTGGTCCCGTTCCTCGCCGGGATCCACGCGTACGCGTACAACTTGTTCTTTATCAGCAATCCGATGCTCCAAGGATTCTCGATGGTCCTCGTGCTCGGATCGATGGTTCTGTTCCTCACTGGTCCTGCGATGCTTCGGCATGTATTCCTTCCGATCTTGTACCTGATTCTGATGGTGACGATCGCGGAATCGATCATGCTCCAAGTCACATTCAAGCTCCAGCTTCTCGCGTCACAAGGATCGTGGGTGATGCTGAGCTTGATTGGAGAAATCTTCAACTTCACTGTTGATCTTGACGGCAATCGCTTGGACATCTTCACAAGCACGGGCGAGATCCATCCGCTCAATGTTGCTGAAGCATGCTCTGGGATGCGGATGGTTGTCGCGTTCTACGCTCTTGCTGGGGCGGTCGCGCTGCTGGGTTGCTCCCAGTGGTGGCAACGGATCGCGTTGATCCTGCTCGCGGGTCCGGTCGCGATCTTGATGAATATGGTCCGCGTCACTGTGCTGGGGATACTCACGCTTGTTGATCCGAATCTCGCTTCAGGCGATGCGCACACATTGATCGGGACGATCCTGCTTGTGCCTTCGCTCGGATTGTTCATGGGGGTTGTGTGGACACTGAATCGGATCATTGGAAGTGGACAGGAAGAGAACGCGGGGGTGAAGGCATGACTCAAAAAACTCAGAATCACAGAGGCAGCATCCTGGCGCCGATGATCGCGGGAGCGATCATGCTGGGTTCTTCCATCGGGATTGGTGTGTACATCAAGTTCGCGGATCTGCACATGCAGAAGATCCCGATTTATCCTGAGGGGAATCGTCAGGTTTCTGCGATCCCGACCGAGACGGACAACTGGGTGCGGATCGGGTCGGATCGGATTTCATCGAGTGAGATTGTCGAAACGCTCGGGACAGAGAACTACTTATCGCGCGAGTATATCCTGAAAGAATCTCAGGATACCAAGAAGAAGGTCGTTGTCGAACTTCACGCGGCGTACTACACCGGGATGATTGATACGGTTCCCCATGTCCCAGAGCGATGCTTTGTTGGGGGAGGACTTCAGCAAAGCGAGTCATCGCGGAATATGCCTTTGGATATTGATACGAGTTCTTGGATTGTGGACCCATCGGTTCCCGAAGAACTCGCCGGTGTTGCCGGTCAGCTTTACACTGTCCGATTGAGTAATAATCGCGATTGGACGGATGCTCCTGGTCAGCGTGTGCGGCTGCCTCGGGATGTGACTCCTGAGAATCCGATCGAGATGCGGTGCTCTGAGTTCTTGCTTGGAGAAGGACAGAAGATTTACGCAGGATATTTCTTTATTGCCAACGGCGGGACTCGCGCCAATGCGAACGAGGTCCGCACACTCGCGTTCAACCTATCAGATGATTATGCATACTACCTGAAGATACAAGTGAACTGTGTGACTGCAGATTCGATGGATGAGTTTGTCGGATACGCGAGCTCGATCGTTGGGGATGTGCTGGGAGAGCTCATGCGTTGCACTCCCGATTGGATTGAAGTGCAGCAGGGGAACTATCCGCCGGCTGAGAATGAGTTGTAATGCTCGCGCACGGATGTTCCGGGCGCGGTTTGACATTGAAAGTACAGGATTTCAGATGCGCTTGGTATCTGATATGAAATAGCGAACCCACTGACTAGATAGTGGAAGAGGACACTCACTATGGCTTCTCGTGTGAATACAAAGTTCGTCGTCATTCTGATCGTAGCGGTTGTTGCGATCCTTGGGATGCTCTTCGCGGCATATACCGTCGTTACGAAGACCCCTGAAGACCTTGCGAGAAAGGGCGACGAGGCGATGGCGGCGGGTGACCATGAAACCGCACGCGAGATGTACTCACGAGCAGTAAGCAAAGACCCGACGATTGTCGAGAATCTTGAAAAATGGATCGAAACGATCGAGATGTGGATTCCGGAAACCGAGCCCGCGTTCTACGACGCGTTCCGACGAGACTACTTGGGCGCGATTCATCAAGCCGCAGTCGTACAACGCACGAATGTAGATGCGTACCACCGCGAGATTGGGTTGCAGTTTGAACTGCTTCGTCGGGAGTATTCGCGTTCTATGGCGGACAACATCATCTCGCGCACAACTCAAGTCCTCGGGAACTTTGACGGGCTCAGTGGTGTCGATCCAGCATGGCCAACTTTGCGTCGTTACCGCGGACTCGCGTGGTATCGGATCGCGGAACGCGGGGGTGTGATCGAGCCCGAGCAGTATGAGCTGATCCGTGATGATCTCACCGCTGCAATTGAAGCGAATCCAGAAGATGAACTCACGCGAACCGCTTTGATGAGATGGCTGATTATTGAAGCTGTACAACAAGTCGAAAATGAAGACATCACCCCTGTGGTTGAAGCGCGTGCTCAAGCTGCTGCTATGGGTGAAGCACACATGAGTGAGTATCCGGACTCCCCATTGGTTGCTGTAACTCTCATGGGAATCAAGGTTGAAAGCTCGGGATCTGATGCGTATTACGGCGACAACGAGAGTGACTCAGCGCGAACACAAGCAATCTTGAGTTCGTGGACTGCTCTGCAATCGGAGCTTGATGAGCTCCACTCATGGTTGATCAATCTCGATACTGAAAAACTGAGCATGATTTTGCTCAATCGGTTCGTCGAGGTCGAGATTCGTATTGACCCAGAAAGCAGACTCACTCGGAGCAATGAGCTTGTGAGAAGAGTGCTCGCTGTTGACCCCGAGTCGATTGAAGCGATGGTTTCTGCAGCCGGCTTGAGCGCTATCAGAGGTGACATCGATGAAGCGGTCGAGCTTTACAATGAGATCATCAACCTCCCGCCGCAACCAGTCGGGATTGATGGGATTATGCTCTTTAACTCAAAGCGTGAGGCGATGCTCACCACTGCTTCAATCAAGCTTGATTCGTATGCTCGGATGCAATCTGAGCCTGACGCGGATCCACAAGTGATGCAGAGGACTTTGGACGAAGCGATTACTGCTCGCGACTTGTATGCGTCCCGAGTTACTGAAGACAACACGAACCTGATGCTGATCAATGGACGGCTTGAGTATGTGAATGGGAATTTCGAAGATTCTCTCCGCTTGCTCAGCATGTACAATCAACAAACAGATAACTCGAACACCGATGGTTTGTGGTTCGAGGCTCTCGCGGCACGCGAACTGCGTCAACTCGGGACAACTCGCGATGCGTTGGAACGGTTGATCGCAAGGAAATCTCATGATGTTCGTGCGCTTCTTGTCCTCGCTGATACCTACATGCAGCTCCAGGACAATCGGATGGCGAAAGAGCTGTTCGAGAAGGCGCTCGTGAGCGATCCAACGAACCAAACTGCACTCAACGGAATAGCTAGAATCGAGGCGTTTGACAATCCTGATCTGATCGATGATCCGGTCGCGGCTCTTATTATCAGAGCACGGCAGGTCCGTCGAGGCAAAGACGGACAGCCGGGTGATATTTCGGAGGCGATCAATATCCTCAGAGACGGGCTGGAAAGTGTCAACTATGCCCCGGATGTCGTTCGCGACCTCGTTTCAATGATGCTTGATCAGGGGGATATCAATGGTTCGCGAGCGCTGCTTGAACGCGCCGTGGCAGCCAATCCTGATGACAAAACGCTGAACGATATGCAGACTGCGGCACAAGGGAATGACGAGTCTGAGATCCTGATCCGCATGATCGAACTTTCCGATCGTGAGGAACTGGATAAGCTGATCTCGATCGCAGGAGTTGCGTTTACGCGCGGCAAGTTTGATGTTCTCGATAACACGATCGCGAGATTGTTAGAGATCGCGCCGGATGACAGCCGCGTTATTGATCTTGCATTTGTGCGTGCAATCGGTCTTGACCAAGAAGATCGTGCGAAAGAGTTTGTTGAGTTGGCTACGAAGAACAACACCGACCGTGTCGGAGGTTTGACATACCAAGCACGGCTGGCTTCATACCAAGGCAACAACGAGCGTGCCGTGCAGCTTCTCCAGCAAGCTGGTGAAAGCGGAGTTGCTGGCGCCAATGTCTTCCGTATGCTCGGGATTGAGCAGAGGGGACTCGGGCGGGAAGAGGCGGCGATTGAGTCCTTTGAGCGTGCTCTTTCTATCCGACCAGATGATCAGTCCAGCATCATGGAGTACATCAATACACTCAACTTGTTCCGTCGCTACAACGCATCGTTGGATATTGCAAGACGATTCCAGAAGTACGCGATCGACAATCCTGAGTTCCTGACCATTTGGCTCACGCTAGAAGCGGCATACGGTGGGCCTGAGGGCCAAGAGTTCGCGATCCGTCAAAGAGAGAAGTTCCTTGAACTTGATCCGAACAATACTTCAAACAACTTTGCACTTGCGAGCTTGTACATCGAGACTCGTCGTTGGGATGAAGCTCAGCAGTTGATTGATCAGATTTCAGCGGAAGAAGACACGCTCAGAGTCGCAGAACTCAAAGCTCGCTGGTATGCGGATCAAGGGCGCGTGGGCAATGTAAACGGACTGTCTGCGGCTCAGCAGGTATTCACGGATTACATCGAGAATAATCAGGAAGAGATCGATGCCGCTCCATACATATCGCTCGCGCGATTCATGCTTGATCGTGGTCGTCCAGAACTCGCGATCCAAGCGGCATCAAATGCGGTAGAGCGTCAAGATCCCGAAACACTCGACGGGACGAAGCTGTTGGGTGATTTGTTCCTGATGCTCAATCAGTATGCGAATGCGGCGACCGAGTTTGAGAAGGTGGTCGAGGGCGGAGCGGATATCGAGGACAACTACCGACTTCGTTTGATTGACATGCTGATCCGGACTCGTCAGTTTGAGTCTGCTAGAAAGCACTTCGATCTGCTTGTAAAGGAAAATCAAACGACCAAGATCGCGATGCTACAGAACTCTGAAATTGAGGAAGGTCTTGGAAATAGCGCCGAGGCGTTGAGACTGCTTGATCAAGCCGTCGCAACATTCTCGGATGATCCTCTCGTTTACATCAAGCGAGCGGAGTATCACGCAGGAAACGAAGAACGATTGACTGACCTGCTCGCGGATGTTGATGCGGCGTTGCAGATCAATCGGAATGACTGGCGTGCATATCGGGTCCGAGCTGCCGGTTACTTCGCGGTGAATCAACGCAAGGACGCTTTGCGGGATCTGCAGCGTGCTGTGCGATTGAATCCGAGCTTGGACCAAGCTCTCTACGGCATCATCAATGAGTTGATGATCGATAACCGGAACTCTGAAGCGTATGACTTCGCTCTCGAGATTGTTCAATCTCGTATGAAGGATGCTTCCCTGCTGAACTCTCTTGGACAGTTGTTTGCCTCGCGTGGGGACTGGGAACATGCGACCCAGTTCTACAGAATCGTGTGGAACACTCAGCGGACCCCGAATGCGGGGGCGACGCTCATTGATTCATTGGTGCGTACAAGAAACCCAGACACGAATCTCGCAAACTCGATCATTCAGGATCTGACTGATATCGCGGGTGAAATTGATTCCAGTCCTGGGTTGCTCGCTGCACAGGCACTTATTCTGCAAGCACGCAATCGTGACCAACTCGCGCTTCAGCAGTTGACCAAGGCGTTTGACCTTTCGAGCAACGATGATCAGCTGTTGATCCAGTGGTCTGGCAACATCTCTCGCTTCTTCGAGGGTCAGCCGATGAATGAGCAGATTGAATATCTCCAGACGCTCAAACAACGGAACACAAACCCAGAAGTGCTCAACTGGATCGACCTGTTCATCGCACAGCGGCTTGTGAGTGTTGGTCAACAGACTGATATCGCGTTCCGTATCTACGACAAGTTGTCTCAAGCTCGGTCACAGCCGGTGTTGCAGAGATTGACGCTGCAGAGCTACGGAACCACTATGTTCACCCAAGGCCAGTTTGATCGTGCCGCTGAGATGTGGGGCAAAGGCGTGGAGCTGTTCCCAGGAGATTGGGAAATGAGTAACAACCTGGCATATGTGCTCTCTGCGGAGCTTGGTGAGCATGAGCGTGCGCTCGAGCTTGCTCTGAGCGCCATTGAGATGAACCCGAATCGATCCGAGCCGTATGACACACTGGGGAATATCTATACCGCTCTTGGAGAGTATGACAAGGCGAGTGAGGTCTTGGCAACTGGTATGAGATATGCGTTATCGGTCCGTTCTCGTGTGACGCTGGTGATTGCTCAGATCAACATCGATCTCTCTCAAGGGCGAGTAAACGAGGCACGCTCGAAACTCACTGATATTCAAGCGTTGATGCGTGCTATGCCAACACGCGATGTAGGACTGGAACAGGATGTTGAGGCGATTGAGGCAAAGATCGACTCAGCCGGATAACAAAAAGGCCGATAGGGCCGTAGTACGAGTCAATTCATCGATCTGCGGATCGAAGCTATAGGATACGGAGCTTTCTCATGAGCGCACCACAACGCAAGCCCGGGATGTCGGGACCACCTCAGCAAGCCGGCGGCGGGGCAATCGCGATCGATCCAATGAAGCTTCTTCACAAGTACAAGTTCGTGCTTGCGATCTCGGTTTTTGTTGGGATCGTCGTGGGGTATGGATCTCATATTTTGCTCGCACAGTTCGCACCCAAGTTCACTTCGCACATCACATGGGAATGTGCGCCTGCTGAAGAAGCGGTTGAAGTTATCAGTGTTTCAACAGTGGATGAGACCGAAATGGAACGCTTCATGGGAACTCAGGTCGCGACCATGAAGTCTCAGCTGATCCTGAACAAGGTGATCTCTGATCCTCGGCTTCCTGATCTTGCACCGACATGGAGCAGCAACTACATGCGCCGTGGCAACATTGATGTTGTCCGTGCGTTCAAAGACTTTGAGAAAATGGTCAGCGCGAGTGCAGTGCCGAAGACCTTCCTTATCCGTCTCTCTGTGACAACTGGCGACAAGCAGGATGCCGCTGGTCTGGTGACCATGGTTCAGGATGCTTATCTGAATGAACTCAACTCACAATACCAGCGTGATGTGGTTTCTCGTCGTCAAGCGATTCGTGACTCGATCGAAGCGACGAATGACGCGATCGCGGACCTCACCGCTCGTAAGACGCGGCTCGTGCGTGAAGAGCAGATCGACTCGATTGACTCTGCCAAATCAACCGCTTCTGAGCGACTCCGTCTGATCAATGCAGAGCTTGTAGGCATCCAGCAATCGCTCGAAGCACTCTCTGTCATCAAAGCAAATGACGAAGCGCAGCTCCAACGCGATACAGGGATCGAGTACGACTCGCAGCTCCGCGAGACTGTCAACATGTCTCCGATGATGCAGACATTCAAGCAAGAACTCAAGCGCCTCCAAACCGCGCTGATTGCGCTGCAAAGCAATGGGATCAAGCCTGACCATCGTCAGTACAAGCAGGTGGAGTCGCAGATCGCGGCACACAAGCGAAAGATCGAAGACACTCGCGAAGAACTGCTGCGTGAAGCGTTTGAGGCTCGAGTTCAAGGAACCGCGACCACGATCCAGCAGTTGCGTGCACAAGAGTCGGAACTGATCACCCAGAAAGAAGAGCTCGCTGAGAAACTCACTGAGCTTACCCGTATTACCCAAGAAATTGCGGATATCGATCGCCAGATCGAAGGCAAGATTCTTCAGCTGGGCAATGATGAAACCGCGCTCTCGGATCTTGAAGCGGCATCGAACCTCTCGAGTGCTCAGCGTGTGAATGTTGTTGAATCCGCGACTGTTCCGGATCTCCCTACATTCCCAGTCTTGTATGTCATGGTCCCCGCAGGGATGTTCCTGATTGTCGGCCTGACCGTCGGCGGAATCCTTGCGTTCGAGCTGCTTGATCAGCGGATCAAGAGCGCTGCAGATATTCGAATGATCCCTCGCGCACGCTCGCTTGGTATTCTTATGGATGCCTCCGAGGACCCCAACTCGCCGGATAATGTCTCTACGGCTTTTGCCGACTCCCCAGGTTCGGTGTTTGCGGAGTACTACCGCCAACTCCGCACCAATGTCATCGCGAGTATGGGCAAAGGCGAGCATCGGACACTCTTGGTAGTCAGCGCGATGCCCAAGTCTGGTTCGACCACTGTTGTGACGAATCTTGCTCAATCGTGTGTCGCGTCAGGACTCAATACACTTGTCATCGACGCGAACTTCCGCCGTCCGAGTATTCATACCGATCTTGGGATTGGTGATGGACAAGGACTCGGCGATCTGCTCGCGGGGGAGACTTCCTTCGATGAGTGCTTGGTTCAGATCGATAACGGTCCTGATGTGCTCCGAATTGGATCGAAACAGAACCGTCAGGTCGAGCGTCTGAGCAGCCGAGCGATGAAGGAACTCTTGAGTGATCTTCGCTCCAAGTATGACATCGTGCTCATAGATGTCGCTCCGTCGATCGTTGCGGGCGACGCTGGTATTCTCGCGAATATCACTGATGCTTCGATGCTGGTCGTTCGTGCGATGAGCGAGAAACGCGGTCAGGTGGCTCGTATGGCGCGAGAACTGGGTGAAGCAAACGGTGAGTTCATCGGGATCGTGGTCAACGCGGTCCGTAGTGCTGCCGGCGGGTACATGCGCAAGAATATCCGCACTTCGTTCAACTATCGTCAGATCGAGGAGAAGGCGAAGAAATCCTCGAAGAAGGCTCCCAAAGATACAGCGGCGTAAGATCGTGACTCGCCGTCGCTGCGATCGGAAGGACTTCCATTGGCTCCCACATCTCCAGAACCATCCCCCACTCCGAAACAGGTGCTGATCACCGGCGGCGCGGGGTTTATTGGTTCGCACTTGGTGGATCACCATTTCGCGCAGGGTGATTCGGTGGTGATCATCGACAACTGCTCGACCGGACGGAGCACGAATCTTGATCATCACATTCATGATCCCTCGAAGTCCGATCGCATTCGATTTGAGAACTGCGATCTGAGCGATGGGTTAACAACGCTTGATGCCGAAGGCATGGGGTTCGATCGGATCTACCACCTCGCTGCAGCGGTAGGGGTCGATCTCGTACTTAAGGATCCCATCGGTTCGATCCGCACGAACATCATGCAGACGGATCGTTTGCTTGAATACGCGATGGCGCACGGAGCGCCCCCCACCTTTGTTGCTTCGTCTTCGGAGGTCTACGGCAAGCCTGGCGTGAGTGTATTCTCCGAGGAGGATGACTCGATCTATGGTCCGACCTCGATCACTCGTTGGTCGTATGCGCATACCAAAGCGATCGATGAGTACCTCGCGATGGCGTATCACGCTCAGCACAATCTGCCTGTGGTGATCGCTCGATTCTTCAACACAGTTGGTCCTCGACAGGTCGGGAACTATGGCATGGTTCTCCCTCGATTTGTTGAAGCCGCGCTTGGGAATATGCCGCTCCGGGTGTTTGGAGACGGTCAACAATCGCGATGCTTCTGCGATGTGCGTGATGTTGTGCGTGTGCTGCCTCAACTGCTGGAGAACAATGATGCGTACGGGCGTGTGATGAATATAGGTTCGGATCGCTCGATGACGATTCTTGAACTCGCACAGAAGGTCATCGATGTACTGGGATCGAACTCTCAGATCGAAATGGTGGATTATGCGGATGCGTACACCTCTGGATTTGAGGATCTCAGACATCGCCGACCCGATCTGACCAGATTGCGCTCGATTGTGGATTTTGAGTACGCGTTCACGCTCGAGGACACCATCGCGGACATGGCGACGGTGATCCGCGATGCGAAGTCAAACGCAGGCTCCATGCGTGGGGAGGGTGTTTGATGCTTCCCCCAGACTTTCTCCCAAAGCTACCAGTCGAAGAAGTGGTCGCTGAGATGCCTGCTCAGTTGATGGCGAACACGCCATTGGGTGTTCTGCAGGGGTACATCGGAGTGTTCGTGATCGCTTTTTTGGTGACTGTGCTCTGCACACCGATCGTGCGCCGGCTTGCGATTAGCAATGGGATTGTGGACCATCCGAATGAAGCACGCAAACAACACAAACTCCCGATCGCGTATCTGGGCGGAGTCGCGGTGTATGTTGGGATCATGGCGGGGATTGTCTATTCATATTTCGCGGATTCCATCCCTGGATTAATCGATTATCACGAGATTGGCTCAGAGAACCTGATCGATGGAGTGTTTGTACCACAGGTGCCGCCTTGGATTGCACTGGGGATGACGATCATTGTCGTCGTCGGGCTCATTGACGACATCAGTGGTATTCCAGCGCGTGTCAAACTTGGCGGTCAGCTCATGGCGGGCGCCGCTCTGGCAATTGGCGATGTGGGTGTCAATGTCGCGGAGGGTGTTCTGCGTCCGACACTCGGGAGGTTGCTCGACAATCCGCGATTGGCGTACGACATACCACTCCCGATGGATGTCCCTGGATTTGGCACAAGTGTAGAGTTTGACTTTATTTATTGGGCAGGGACTGTTGTCATCGCGGTATTCGTGCTCGGCGCGACCAATGCATCAAACTTTATCGATGGTCTTGATGGGCTCTTGACCGGCGTGACCTCGATCGCGATGATCGGGTTCTTGTTCATCGCGGCCGGGATGGCGCTCGCGGACAATGGTCCACTCGATGCACCTCGAATCATCATCGGACTCGCTATTCTCGGCGCCTGTATGGGGTTCCTCCCCCACAACTTCAATCCCGCAGTGATCTTCTTAGGTGATACAGGATCGTTGCTGCTGGGGTATTGCTCAGCGCTGATGATACTGTCGCTCGGCGATACAGGGCAGACCAGTCTGGTATTCGCGGGAGTGATCATCTACTCGATCCCCATCATCGACACAATGCTCGCGATCATTCGCAGAAAGCTTGCGGGAAAGAAAATGTCCGATCCGGATGCGGACCATCTTCACCACATGCTCAAGCGATCACTCGGCGTCAAAGGTGCCGTACTCGCGTTATATGGGATCGGGATTGTTTTCTGTGTGCTCGGCGTGCTGCTGAGTGAGTTCCAAGCGCGATTTATCTACGCGTTGGTTCTGCTCGTTTCGTTCTATATTGGGGTCTATGCGATCAAGATCGCTCGACGATCTCAACTGGAAGCACAGATGGCCGCGAATCACGATGAACACACCGCTGTAAAGTGATCACTCTTCAAACACAAAGAACTTGGAGCTGACCTGAGCACTCTCGGTCGCTTTTCGTCCCTCTTCTGATGAGCGGATCTGCCGTGCTTCGGGATGCAGGTTGAGCATTGGTCTAGATTTGATCTTTCTTCCGATGATCCAGCCATCATTGACCATCGCTTCGAGTGCTTCGTAATACACAGACAACGATCGCTCTGCTTCATCTGCAGAAGTTGCTTTGGTAAGTCTTGCTCGGATGTTGTCGATGATCTCTTTGAGGTCCTTGTGCTGCTTGAGCACATCGATTAGATCCTTCCATACACCTGTGTATGGGAGTGTTGCTTCTGCTCTTTTGAAACAGGGAATCTGCTCGATGCGTCCATCGACGAGTCGTCCTTGGACTATCTCATCAGTGTTGTTTAGATTGAGTGTGAGTTCGTTGATCTTGGTGAGCTGGAACTTGGATTCCTTGCCGCTGAAGACTTCGATGAGTTTTTTAGACGAGAAAATATCGAACGCGCCGAATCCCGCGACCTCGATGTTCTGGTTCGAGAATCCGCCTTGTGCGAGCCAACGCCATGCTTGCGATGGGGTGAGCTTGAGTCCCGATTCCTTCGCGATGGTTTTGCAATGTTCTTGGAGATCGGTGAAACATCCGTTTGCTGCGTACCAGTACTTCGCGAATCGGATGTGCTGATCGATGTTCCGGCGATTCTTCTCGTCATAAAACCCTTTAACCCACGATTCATCGCTCCCTCGTTCGATCTCGAGGATTGAATACGCCGCGTGTCTTGCTGAGGAGTGTGCGAGCGTCATTCCAGCGGCAAGGATCGGATCGGCGAATCCACCGGCTTCTCCGATGATCCACCAGTTGTCTCCAGCAAGTCGATCCGCAAGGTGGGACCAGTTCTTCGTGGTCAGGACATTGCCGTCTGTTGAGCTCTTTGCGTCCTTGAGTAACGAATGGATTTCTTTCTGTTCTTCGATGGCGCGGAGGTAGACCTCTTTGGGAGTCAGTCCTGTGCTCTTGTAGTAATCACTCGGACAGATGAGACCGACCGAAGCGCGGGAGGGTCCGAGTGGGATGAACCAGATCCAGCCGTAGGGTAATGAACGGACCTGGACGCGCGTCCCGCCGATCCCGATCTCCACGGCCCACTGCGCATTATCCCAGTAATCCCAGAACGCGACATTCTTGAGCTCATCCGGCGCTTTGGATTCCACCCCCATTGCTTTGCGCAGAAGCGCCGGATGTCCTGATCCATCGACATAGTGACGCGCGGTGATGACTTCGCCGCTGTCGAGTTTGAATCCTGTGACTCGGTCACCATCTTTCAAGATCTCACGGACCATAGTCTCTTCGCGGACTTCGACCCCCCAGTGTTGCTCGGCGTGCCGAAGAAGAATCTCGTCGTACCGATCACGCTCGACTTGGAACGCGGTTCGCTGACGCTGACCAACAAACTTCGCAGGGCGCGGCTCGTCTTTGAACTCTTCGGCGGGATAGAAATCAAAGTCCCACGCGTCGGCGTCTTTACCCCATGTGTACGACCCACCGAGCTTGATTGGGAAGTTTGCTTCTTCGATCTTGTCCCAGACTTCCATCTCATCAAGGATCGCTGAGATCCCAGGGAGCTGCGATTCGCCTACATGTTCTCTCGGGAACTTCTCTTTTTCGAGGATGATCACTGAAAGATCAGGGTTATATTTTTTGACAAGCGATGCCAGCGTAGTCCCAGATGGACCTCCACCGATGATGGCGATGTCATACTCTGATGCTTCAGACGCGCTACGAATCATGCGTTGTTTCCGTTCAAGTTATGCACTGTCTCGATCTTCAAGGGCTTTCCGCCCCTCTTCCGCTGAGCGGATCATCTTTCCTACACCTGTCTCGAGCGATAAACGAGGACGGGATTTGTTGAGCTTTCCGGTCACCCAACCGTCCACGATCATTGCTTCTAGCACTTGTACATACGGGAAAATTGAGCTTTGCGCCCCACTTGCCGCGACACCTTTTTCGAGAATCTGGAAGATTTCTTGCAAATCGCTGTGTTTCTGGAGCACCGCGATCATTGGTTTCCAAAGACCGGTGTTCGGGAGGATTGATTCACCACGCATGTAGCAGGTCACTTCTTCGATACGCCCGTCGATGAGCTTGCCTTGTTTGATCTCTTTCGCGTTCGCGAGGTTGAGTTTGAACTCGTTGTACTTTGAGAAGTTGAACTTGGATTCTTTGCCGCTGAAGATCTCGATGAGTTTCTTTGACGATCCGATGTCGAAGGCACCGAACGCTGCGGACTCGATGCTTTGGTTGGAGAATCCTCCCTGCGCGAGCCAGCGCCATGCTTGGGAGGGGTTGAGCTTGAGACCTGCATCCTTAGCAATTTGCTGGCAGTGCTCCTGCAGATCGGTGAAGCAGCCGTTGGCGGCGTACCAGTACTTCGCGAATCGGATGTGCTGGTTGATGTTGCGCCGATTCTTCTCGTCGTAAAACGCTTTGATCCAATCAGGATCAAGTTCGCCTTTCTCGATTTCGAGGATGGAATACGCGGCATGTCGTGCTGATCCGTGCGCGAGCGTGAGTCCGGCTGCGAGGATGGGGTCTGCGAATCCTCCCGCTTCTCCGATGATCCACCAGTTGTCTCCCGCGAGTCGGTCCGCGAGATGGGACCAGTTCTTGGTCGTCAGCACATTGTTGTCTGTGGAGCTGTTTGCATCCTTGAGGAGTTCGTTGATCTCGGATTGTTCCTTGATCGCTTTGAGGTAGAGATCCTTCGGAGTCAGTCCGGTGCTCTTGTAATACTCGCTCGGACAGATAAGACCAACAGAGGCGCGGGAGGGTCCGAGCGGGATGAACCATATCCAGCCGTAAGGAAGCGAGCGGACTTGGACGCGCGTGCCTCCGATTCCGATTTCCACGGCCCATTTCGCGTTGTCGTAGTAATCCCAGAACGCAACATTCTTGAGTTCGTCAGGCGCTTTGGTTTCGACCCCCATCGCTTTGCGGAGCAGAGCCGGATGTCCCGATGCGTCCACATAGTGACGAGCGGTGATGGTTTCTCCATTGTCAAGTTTGATGCCTGTGACGGTGTCGCCGTCTTTCATGATCTCGCGGACCATGGTTTCTTCGCGGACTTCGGTTCCCCAGTGGTGCTCTGCATGGCGCAAGAGGATCTCGTCGTACCGATCTCGTTCGACCTGAAACGCGGTGTGCTTTCGTTGTCCTTTGTATTGTGCCGGGCGTGGTTCGTCCACAAACTCTTCGGCAGGGAAGAAATCGAAATCCCATGCGTCGGCGTCTTTGCCCCAGGTGTATGAACCACCAAGTTTGATCGGGAAGTTGGCTTCTTCGATCTTGTCCCAGACTTCCATCTCGTCGAGGATCTGTGAGATTCCTGGGAGCTGCGACTCTCCTACATGCTCTCTTGGGAACTTCTCTTTCTCGAGGATGAGGATCGAGAGGTCCGGGTTGTATTTTTTGACGATGGATGCGAGGGTGGTCCCTGACGGACCACCTCCGATGATGACAATGTCGTAATCGGTTGCTTGCGACGCTTGGCTGATCATGACTCACACTCCCACGAAAGTCAGACGATTCAAATGCATCAACAGACTACACTAGTTTGGTAGGGAAATGAACCCCTATTTCAGGCTAGTCTGATTGAATGTCAGATTGACTGTGTCCTATAAAATCGGACTTGGAAACACCAGAAACACGAGCGAGCACCAATGAGCACTCAACGAACTCCCTATGTCGGCGGCAACTGGAAGATGAACACCAACGCGGCGGAAGGACGCTCTCTTATCGACTCGATCCATTCGACGATGAAGGCGGGATCCGTGGATGTCGCGGTATTTCCGCCGTTTCCGTACCTCATGGGGATCGGACAGAAGCTCAACGGACCGATCTCTCTGGGTGCTCAGGACCTCTGGCACTCAGAGAACGGGGCGTTCACGGGCGAGGTCTCCACAAGCATGCTCAAAGACTGCGGCGTCTCAGCGGTGCTCACAGGACACTCAGAACGGCGTCATGTGATCGGAGAGAGCGACGAGCTGGTCAACGCAAAGACCAAACGGGCTCTGGAATCGGGACTCACAGCGGTTTTGTGTATCGGAGAGCAGCTTGAGGAGCGTGAATCGGGACAGACGGATGCTGTGAATGAGCGCCAAGTGCGTGCGGGTCTTGATGGGGTGAGCGAGGAGCAGCTTGCTCGCGTGGTGATCGCGTATGAGCCGGTCTGGGCGATCGGGACTGGGAAAACAGCGACCCCTGAGGATGCTCAGGACGCTCACGCGAAGATCCGAGCGTTGATCGCGTCGATGTACTCCGATTCAGCGGCACAGGAGATCCGGATCATCTACGGCGGATCGATGAAGCCTGGGAATGCGGCGGAACTCATGGCGATGAGCGATGTGGACGGCGGATTGATCGGGGGTGCAAGTCTCAAAGCTGAAGACTTCTGTGCGATCATCGAAGCCGCTCAAGGATCGCTTGTGGGCTCCTGAGCGTCTAATTTGGATGATTCAGGGCTCCGATTGGGGGAGCGATTGGAGCTGAGAATCGGTTTCAAGGTGTGTGGCTGCCTAGAGTTGCTGCCCTGCATGCTTGGGGTGTGAAATCCCAATGAATCGGTGTGTGCTGATGGAGATCCCACGACTTATGACACTCGATATCCTGACCAATGAATCTATGAGTCTCGCTTCAGCGTCCATGACGCTTGCGCAGGTGAACCCCATTGTGATCAATCTGCTCGTGGGATTGTTCTTGCTGATCTCGATCGTGATGATCCTGATCGTGCTCATCCAGCGTCCACAAGGCGGCGGTCTGGGTGGTGCGTTCGGCGCCGGCGGCGGCGGTGGAGGCGGCGGCGCGGGACAGACCGCGTTCGGCACCAAGACGGGCGATGTACTCACGGGCGGGACCATCGCGATCTTTGTGCTCTTTATTACCTTCGCTGTGATTCTGAATTTCGTGACGCGTCCTCCTGAGGCGACAGCTGAGCAACCAACGATCGCAGCACCGGCGACGACCGAACCCATCCCAG
>WUAJ01000140.1 GCA_009827215.1 Phycisphaeraceae bacterium | reverse complement strand
CCATGAGCCGCCGCGTCCTCGATCATGCGGACCGCCATATCTCCTGAACCCGCGACGACGAACTTCACCTTCGGATAAACCTCCAGCACACGCTTCGCGGCGCGGATGAAGTACTCTGGTCCCTTCTGCATCGTGATCCGTCCCAAGAACAGGACGATCTTCTCGTCCTTCTCGATCGCTGTCCCTGATTCTGGTTGGACATCATCCTGCTCAACGCCGTTGTAGACAACATCAATTCTTTCATCAGGTACGCCGTATTTGGAATGGACGATCGCTTTGGTCAAACGCGACACAGCGATCACGCGATCCGCGGCGTTCATCCCCATCCGCTCAAGGTCATACACCTGCTGGTTGATGTGCTCTCCGGAGCGATCAAACTCCGTCGCGTGGATGTGACAGACCAAAGGCTTGCCTGTCAACGCACGCACCGCGACCCCGGCGGGGTAGGTCAACCAGTCGTGCGCGTGGATGACATCAAACTGCTCGTGCAAACACAGCGCGCTTGCGAGCCGAGCGTAGCGATCCGCGTCCGCGAAGAGATCCCCAGAATATCCCTTTGAACCAGTCCCGAGTTCTCCCAGCGAATCCAGCGCGTCCTGCATCGCATCGGCGAGCGTCGAAGCATCGCTGCTCGCGAGTCCTCTCAGGATTGAGGTCGTTTGTCCCTCGTGGAAGGACTCGCTTTGATGCTCAGTCGTGGAATGCTCGATGGATTCGACGACTCTGCGGAGCACATCGCTCGCATCCACTCCTGGATACGAACTCGGATAGGTCGAGGAGAGTTGCTCGATGACCTCTTGTTTGATCGAGGTTTGGTGCTGTTGGGTGGTGGTTGTTGAGCGGATCGCGTGCGTGGAGTGCACAACAGATTCCCTTCGTTCTCCTGAACTGTCTTGACTGCGGATGTGATTGATGCGTTCTTTGAGTACGCGTGGACCGATCAAGCGCACATGCGATTGGTGCCCTTCTGGGATGGGCTGTGGGAACACGAAAGTGATCTCGTGTCCCTGCGCGACCATGGATTTGGTCAAGCCGGCACACGCGGTCCCGAGTCCGCCTGCGATGAATGGTGGGAACTCCCACCCGAGCATGAGTATCCGCATGGTTGATCCTTGACGAGCACTTTCACTCGCGTGCGCCTGTTAGGCTGGTTTCGATCAATCTTCTTCGCTTTCGTCCATGTCACCAAGCTGACGGAAGCACTGCTCATACGCGAGGAGCCACTGCACACATGCATCGTCGAGGTCCTGTCCCGCGAGCGGGATGACTTTGGAACGGAATACGAACTCCATGTCGTCAGAGCGGTAATGCTCGAACTTCACCGCTCCGGAATCCTCGGCGTACCCCAGATCGATGAGCTCGTCCTCGATCAGCTCGTCGAGCTTGTCACCCGATTCAACGAGCTCCGCTTCGATGGACTCGCTGAGCCAGCGGTCTTTGGTCGCAAGCTCAACGATCGCGGAGTCATTCTCCAGATACACGCGATAGAACGCTGGTTCCGCGGCTCCCCACGCTTGGAGCTCAACATGGTTATCCGATGCATTGATGGTGCCGAAGACATTCGCGGCTTTGGCGCGTTCGGAGATGGTGGAGATGATCTGATCAGTGGAGACGGGCATGATGGACCTCGATCGCTCGTATTCTGGAAGGGTTTGGGTGTTACACGGACCTTGGTGTAACCAAAGTCGTCCCAATCATAGAACCGTTCATCCCCGATCTGGGAGAGAAATCGAGGATTTGACACGATCTGGAGTCCGACGCTGTCGACAACGCTCCACGAAGGCGTATACTTCCTCCCCCGTGAAATACGGGGTCCGCGGCCCAGGTGGCGGAATTGGTAGACGCGCCACCTTGAGGTGGTGGTTCTCGTAAAGGGAGTGGAGGTTCGAATCCTCTCCTGGGCATTGATCAAGAAGCACCAATTGCGGGTGCTTCTTGTCATTTTTGGCCATTCCCTCACGGCTTCGTGAAGTTCTACGCCGAACCGCTCGATCTCCCCATCATCTCAGTCTTTTGAGAGGAGATCGGTAGTGCGTGTACTAATTGTGGACGATTCCGCGTTCATGCGAAAGGTCATTGGAGAGATGATCAAAGCTGATCCTGCGATGGAGGTTGTCGGGATCGCACGCGATGGTGCCGAGGGGGTTGCCAAAGCAGAGCAGCTCAAGCCTGACCTCATCACACTCGATATCGAGATGCCTCGATTGAACGGCATCGATGCGCTCAAACAGATTATGAAGATCTGTAAAGAGAATCCGCCTGCGGTCTTGATGTGCTCTTCACTCACTGTTGATGGCAGCACAGAAGCACTCAAGGCGCTCAAGCTCGGCGCATCGGACTTCATTGCCAAAGACCCACAGGTGGTTGGCCGTCATGATAAGCAGTTCAATACCCAGCTCCTCGAAAAACTCAAAGCGATCGGGACGCATCGCAAGAATCTTCACGCCACCAGATCGAATGACAGCAGTTCCGCGGCGTATGCGAATCAGGAAACAGATTCACACAGTATCTCAGGGGTGTGCACCAAGTTCGATGATTGGGTGATGCCTGAGGGAATCAAGCTGATTGTTATTGGATCATCCACCGGCGGACCACCGGTACTCGAAGATCTGTTCGACCGACTCCCATCGACGCTCCCAGTCCCAATCATCGTTGCTCAGCACATGCCGGAGCTCTTTACTCGATCGCTTGCGAATCGGATCGATGCGCAGAGTGGATGTGGTGCTACCCTCGCTGAGCATGGGACAGCGATGATCGAACCTCGGATCTATATCGCGCAAGGTGGGAAGCATCTCAAACCAACGATGGTCGCCGGCAAGAAGCTCATCGCTCGCACGGTTGATGAATACCGCAACGCGCTATACAAGCCGTCTGTTGATTTACTCTTTTCCAGTGCCGCGGAGTTCTATGGATCCGGCGTGCTCGCGATTCAACTCACTGGTATGGGCGAAGATGGCGCAGAGGGCGCACGCAAAATCCGACAAGCCGGCGGACATGTAATCGCACAAGACCAACGCAGTTGTGTTGTCTACGGCATGCCTCGCGCAGTGGTTGAGGATGGATCCGCAAACACAATTCTGTGTCCAAAAGACATCAAATCTGTGCTCCATCGCATATGCAGCACCACACAAACAGGTGGTCAGTCTGACTCATCGCTCCAACGCAAGATAGCTTAAACGAAATTCTCACTGACCATTGACTTATCCCGCTCGATTGACGATACCAACCGACTCCACTTCTAAGGACCCTGACATGAATGATCAAACCTCAACAAACTCCGTCGACCCCTCACTCGGGAATGAACTGATCCGTCTCGTGAGTTTCAAAGTGGGATCAGAGCAGTTCGCAGTAGACATCCTTCGTGTTCAAGAAATCAATCGGATGATGGAGTTGACGCAAGTGCCCCAATGTCCGGAAGGAGTCCGAGGCGTGATCAACCTTCGCGGACGGATCGTCCCGGTTTTGGATCTGCGAACACGACTGGGAATCGATGCATCGGAAGAGAGCGAATCATCACGGATCGTCGTTGTCGAGGTCCAAGGTTCAACGGTGGGGTTCATCGTTGATGCGGTGCATCAAGTTCTTCAGATCGATCCACGCATCATCGAGCCGACTCCTCAGATCACGAGCGGACAGAACACAAGCTACATCCAAGGCGTCGCGAAACTCGATGAGACCCTCATGATCCTGCTTGATCTGGACAAGCTCATCTCTACTGAATCATTACAAATGCTCGATTCCGTGCGCTCAAAAGCGGCTTGATCAATAGGTACAGGCACGAGGAAACAAATGACAATCACATCGAACAAAATCGCTATGTCCACCGAGCAGTTCACAACACTCTCGAAGATCATTTACGACCGCTCAGGGATCCATTTCCCAGAATCCAAGCAATACATCCTCGAATCTAGACTCTCGCACAGACTCCGCGAACTGGAGATGGATGACTTCGATCAATACCTCGCGTATCTGACCATGGGACCCTACCAGATGGACGAGTTCCAGGAGATGTTCAATCGGATCACGATCAACGAGACTAGTTTCTTCCGCAACGACGCGCAGCTCTCAGTGTTTGAACATCAGATTCTACCTGAGTTGCTCGAATCGCGTTCGAGCAACAAACGCCTCCGCATCTGGTCCGCGGCATGCTCGACCGGTGAGGAACCATTCACACTCGCGATGTTGATCGATCGCACACTCGGTGTTCGACAGAACGATTGGCACATCGAGATCTTGGGTACTGATATCTCCGAGAAAGCGCTCAAAGTCGCGCAATCAGGAGTATACAACAACTACGCGGTCCGCTCGACACCTTCGTTGATCAAGGATCGCTACTTCACAGTTGAAGGGCGTGACTACAGACTCAATGACAACATCCGTCAGATGGTTAACTTCGAGCGGCACAACCTCAAGGATCGGATGGCCGCGAAGCGTCACGGGACCTGGGATGTCATCTTCTGCCGAAATGTGTTGATCTACTTTGATGATGATATGAAGAAGAATGTCATCTCGATGTTCGCCAACCAACTTGCAAAGGACGGGACCTTGTTTATTGGTCACTCCGAGCGCATCAAAGACCTCACAACGGACTTTGTTCAGCTCCCTATCCCACAGGGATTCTGCTACCAAAGACCTCAATATCTCGAAATGAAAGCGTAAGGAGCGAACATGTCTACTCACGAGTTTGATCCAGAAATCCTACAGGACTTCATCACCGAATCCGGCGAGTTGCTCGAGCAGCTCGAGGGGGATCTCGTCCATCTTGAATCCACACCAGAGGATCCCGATCTACTGAATCAGATCTTCCGCGCTTTACACACCATCAAGGGAAGCGCTTCATTTCTCGCGATGACCAACCTTGTAGAAATTGCGCATGTCGCTGAAGGGGCGCTCAATACTGCACGCAACGGCGAGATCATCATCGGATCACATGAAATGGACCTGCTTCTTGCAGCCGTTGATGTGCTGAAAATTCAGTTCGACGAGATCACCTCCGGAAGCACCGATCTCACCAAAGCGGATTCACAACTCATTGATTCCCTCTCTGTGCTCGCGGACGGTTCTTCAGCAGCGTCTGATACGAATGCACCAGGCGTAACGGACAACACTTCTGATGCTGATGTGCAGCAGCACGCCGATGGACGCACGACACAACAACTCTCGCTCGATTCTTCAAAGCTCGATCTGATCGATCTGCTTACGAGCGACATTGATGACTCGCTGAAGCAGATCCAGAGCAACCTCGATCAGCTTGAGAATCCTGAAACTCGTGCAGTGGCGGTTGACGCGCTTGTTGAAGCGAGCGAAGAACTGATCAAAACAGTTGACTTCTTTGATATCTCTGAGATCACGATCCTCGCGACCCAACTCGGAGTAGCCGTTGGCAAGCTCGATTCGCTCGGCGATGAGATCATCCATCAGTTATCTCCGAGACTCGCTGGTTTGTGTCTGCTCCTCGCAGAACAAACATCACATCTGGAACAGCAGATTTTGATCAGCTGGGACACCTCGCTCATCCTGGATCGTATCAACCATCTTCTCGGAGCAAACATCCCGGAGGACGCTGTGCTTGATATCCACGCGGATGGATTCGCGGCACTCCACGCCGATGGGATCATGTTCGGAGATCTCCCTGAGACACAATCGATCCCATCGGTAACTCCAGAAGCGGTACTCCCGAGCACCGACACTCCCGCTCAAAGCCAATCCACAGATACAAACAACACCACCAAGCGAACAGCGATTGGTCAGATCGAACAGACCATCCGTGTCGAAGTGGGTCGACTTGAATCGCTGATGAACCTGGTCGGCGAACTTGTGCTCCAGAAGAACCGCATCGGTGCGATCGCTGAAGACATCGAAAAATCGAATGTTGACAGTGAACTCATCGAGCAAATCAGCGCTACCACGGGAACGCTTGATCGGGTCACTGGTGACATCCAAATGGCCGTGATGCGTACACGCATGCAGCCGCTTGAAAAACTGTTCGGCAAGTACCCACGACTGATCCGTGACCTCGCGTCGAAAACCGAGAAGAAGATCAATCTCGTCATCGAGGGTGCGGATACCGAGGTTGACAAGTCCGTCATCGAAGAACTTGGTGATCCGCTCGTTCACTTGCTCCGCAACTCGGGAGATCACGGGATTGAGAAGCCGGAAGATCGCATCAAGGCAGGGAAAGAAGAGACTGGTACGATCAAGCTAATCGCGGGACATGCCGGATCGCATGTCCGCGTGCAGATCATCGACGACGGGAAAGGACTG
>WUAJ01000139.1 GCA_009827215.1 Phycisphaeraceae bacterium | reverse complement strand
CCGATGCACACTCGACGGATTCCCCCACAGCTCCGTCACCGCTGGATGCACCCCCGCAACCACCCCAGGAGTCGGCTGCGTCGTCGCGTTGTGATCCAGATACACCATGACCAATCATAGCGATGCGCATCACACATAAAAAACCCCAGCAAACGCCGGGGCTCATAATCATTCTTCAATCAATCCTGCTCAGCTCTTGCGGAGCATCGCCCAGCCCACGCCGCCGAAGATCAGCATCGCGACGAACCCGCCGCCCATGACCATGTACAGCATGTTCTGATCAACCATCGCGAGCACCGATTCCGATCCGCCGCTCAGTCCAAGGATCATCACCGCCATCGCGAGCATGAGCACCAAGATCGATCCCAGCGCGATCCCGCCGAACAATCCCGAAGAAGGCCCATCGTACGCTTCGCCCATCGGGACCATCATCGGAGCAGCACTCTGCGACGAGAACGAAGTCTCGGTTTCTTCAGCACCTTCAAACAACGCGCCCGCACCCGCAGAAGCACCGAGCGCCGACTCTCCAAGTGCCGATGCACCAAGCGCCGAAGCACCACCCTGCGAATCCGCAGCGAGATCATCGAGCAAGTTCCCGCCCAAAGAAGTATCGTCCGGCTCAAACGCAAGCTGCGCCAAACCCGAACCACTCGCGCCCGCATCCATTCCAAACCCGGAGCCGCCGCCAGAACCACCGAGCGAGATGCCTCCAAGACCGCCATCGGAAACTAGTGTCTCCGCGTTCGCGTCCGCCGCATCATCTTCCTCAGCATCAAAGATCGAAACACCAGTCGAATCACCCGTCGCTTCAAGCGAGAGCACACTGCCACTCCCAGAAGAACTCAACGAGATCGGCTCAAGACCACCAGTCCCGCCGCTCGTATCCGCGAGCGTGATCTCACCAAGCTCGTCATCGTCATCATCACCCGCGAGCAGATCGACCTGATCAACCTTAAACATCAGGTTGTCGCGATCACGAAACTCCTGCAACTGCCCGGACTCGACAAGCGCCTGCACTTCCTCAGCACTCATACCAAGCTTCGCCGCCGCCTCATCGATCGTGTAGAACATCTTCGCCATAGGTCATCCGCTCCGATTCATTCAACAAGCCCGCGGAACGCGAGCCGTGATTCAAGTTCAGTGAGCCCAAACAATAGCGCCCAAACCCTCCCCACCACAAGCCGTACGCAGATCAATTCAGCACTGTTTCTCTCAATATCTTGATCAACCCAGAATCATCTGGATCACGATAACACCGGACACCCAACGCTCAAATTTCCCCGCAACTACGAACAAACGCCCACCCACACCCCAAACACCCACCACTTCATCCACCATCAACCCACAGTTTCCCATTCCATCTCCTCCCAAAAAAGCGCATAATGGAGTGTCAAGATCATCGGCCGCTCCTCAACCAATCACCAAGTCGGCCACCACTCCAATCTGTACACCCCAAGGGAGACCGGCCGCTGATCGCTTCGAAAGGAATCGATCATGAACACCGTCGCACAACTCCTCGCAAACAAACAGCATTGGAACGAAGGTGACCACGGCCACCAACGCATCGAGCACATCCAAACCATCCCGCAAGCCGCCAGCGTCCTCGATGCCGCCAAGATGATGAACGAACACCACATCGGATCACTCATCGTCCTCGACACCCTCAACAACATCGCCGGCATCATCACCGAACGCGACATCCTCACCCGCGTCGTCACCCAACAACTCGATCCCGCAAAGACCCAAGTCTCCAATGCGATGACCAAAGAAGTCATCCACTGCACCCCAGAAACCACACTCACCGAAGCACGACACCTCATGACCGATTGCAAAATCCGTCACATCCCCGTCATCAACAACGACAACCAGCTCCTCGGCATGATCTCCATCGGAGACCTCAACGCCGCCGCCAACGCAGACCTCACCATCGAAGTTAAATCAATGCGACAATACATCACAACCGGATAACTTCTTTTTCCACACAACCCCATGCCCATCAAGAGGGCACAAGAACGCCGCGCACGCACACGCGGCGTTCTTGCGTTATCCGATAGACCTCGTGACGCTCACCCCCGCGTACAACCCCGCCACGCGCTCGCGCTCCACCACCATCGGTCCATACGCGCTGTTCATCGGCTGTATCCGGATCAACTCCCGCCCCGACGCATCCTCCTCGAAGTACACACGCTTGAAAGTCGTCTCGTGATCAGGTTCAAGACGCACAAAGCAATCCATCCCGCTCTCGACCACCTTCGCGGGAGAGAACACCACGATGTCACCCTCGCGATACATCGGCTCCATCGAATCCCCCACCACCCGCGCCGCGAACGCATCGGGATCATGCACATCCGGAGCACGCACGTACTCATCCGCAACACGAGCCGGATACCCAAGATCCGTAAATGACCCCGGATACCCCGCCGTAACTTTATTTATCAGCGGGATCTCCATCGGAAGCTCCACACGCTCAACCCCCGCCTTCTCCCCATCATCAACAACTCCAATAGGATCACCCTCAAGCGCCGCGATCAACTCAGCGAGCTTCCCCGATCTGTGCGCCGCGTCAATCCCGTCACGCATCAGCGCCCTCGCGAGCTCCCGTCCCGCCGCATCGCGCGCCCTGAGTTCCTCAACATCCGCCCGCACGGATGCGGGTGTCCGCGCCCAGAGCGCCATCTCAACGAGCTCACCATCACGAAACGACAACACGCGCTCCAATCGCGCCGCGAGCTCCTCACCCGGCGCACCTTTCACCCCATTCTCGATCGCTGACAAGTAGGACTTCGCGCATCCCGCACGCCGCGCCACTTCCGCGAGCGATAGCCGAAGCGCCGACCGTCGCCGATGAATCACCCCACCAAACCCAAGCTCTCCATCCATCTCATTCATGAATGCACATTCATCTAAGAACATGTGAACAATCAATACTGATCCGATTCACATGTCAAACTAGGTTCTCACAGTCGGATTCTGTTTGGAGCAAGTGCCCCTAATTGTGCGCGTTTCTTCTGAAGTACCATACAATACCCTTGCAAATTGTTCACAATATGGAGTATAATATAAAAATCCTTGTTCTCTATATTGTGAACACATGTTTGTGTAATGTCAAGTGCTTTCGGCACAAAAAGGAGTCAAAATGCGAGAGAAGAGCTACCAAGCGGATTGGCTCGACCAAGTTTCATCCTCCATCGATCTCCGAAAGTCTCGCTCCCACGCCCTCACCGAGCACATCCTGACCCGATCCCACCTGCTCCCCAAGCGCGAGCGCCACCTCATCAACGCCATGTACAACGAAGGCAAGTCCGCCGCCGAGATCGCCCGCATCGGAGATCTCGATCCGCGCCAGGTCCGCCGCCTCATCAAGAACGCGATCACGCGCATGCACGACCCCCTCTTCGTTTTCGTCGTTAAGAGCTCAAACTCCTGGTCTCCGACGCGCCGAAAGATCGCGCGCTCCCTCTTCCAATCAGGACGCTCCATCCGCGCCACCGCCGAGCACCTGTCGCTCAAGGTCCACCAGGTCCGCCACCACCGCGCCGCCGTGCTCGAGCAGTTCCGCAACCAATCAAACCCGACCGCCCCGGCGCGAGCCCCCGATCGAAACTGGAAACACACCACACACAAACACTAAACCAGACCGGGGTGGGACTCATGAACAAAGACACAAACAAACACACGCGCCCATTCCACGCGCCGCGCCCAATCCCCACACCTGCGCGCATCACCAATCGTGCTACTCAAGCCCTCCTCCCCTTCGGCATCCTCCCACAACACACCACCTCCCCACACCATTCCACACCACTCCACACTATTCAACACACCCAACTCCTCAACCAAATTACCCGCGCCGACCTCACCCTCATCACCGGACACTCAGGCTCAGGAAAGTCCACACTCCTCAACACACTCCGCCGCTCACTCCCCAACACCATCACGGCAAACGACCTCCCCCTCCCCCACCCAACCAAACCCATCGTCAACCTCTTCACCACCCCACTCACCCAAACCCTCCAACTCCTCTCCCAAGTCGGCCTCGCCCAACCCAACCTCTGGTCCCTCCCCGCGCACGCCCTCTCCACCGGAGAGCAATCCCGCCTCCAGCTTGCGCGCCTCCTCGACGCCGCCAAACCAAACACAACAATCCTCATCGACGAGCTCGCCACTCCCCTCGACCGACTCACGGCTCGATCGTTATGCGCCTCGATCAACAAACTCATCACGCACAACTCCGCATTGCACATCATCGCCGCCGCCGCGCACGAGGACCTGCCAACATACTTAAACACCGACCTGCTCATCAGTGCCGACGATCTTTCAATCCTCCCCAACCAATACACCCCAGAAACCATCACCTACGAGCCAGGCACCATCGACGACTACCACACCCTCAAACACCACCACTACCTCGGCGCCGATCCCGCATCCATCGTCCGCATTGATCGCGCGATGCGCACCTGCCCCGTCACTCAAGCTTCAATCCTCGCAGGCGTCCTCGTCGTCGCGTACCCAACCCTCAACGCATCCTGGCGCGACCGCGCTTGGCCTGAACGCTACACCAGCGCGTGCAAATCCACCAACGCCAAGAGAGTCAACGCCGAGCTCCGCCGACTCGCGCGCATCATCATCGACCCGCGCTCCCGCTCACTCTCCATCGCGTCCACGCTCGTCCGCAACTACCTCGCCAATCCCCTCACCCCCGTGACCGAAGCCCTCGCCGCGATGGGAAACTTCAACCCCTTCTTCAAAGCCGCAGGCATGACCGAGTACCCCATCCCCCACGCCCCAAACGACCTCCGACTCCTCGACTGCCTTCATCATCTCGACCTAACCCCCAACGACCTGCTCGATTGCCAACCCCTCGACCCGCTCCTTACACGCGAACTCAAAACCTGGGCGCGCGCCAAAAACATCAATCCCCACCACAACTCGCTCCCAAACTACGCCGCCTTCAAACTCCTCACCCAACCCCGCGCGTACACACATGCTGCACAGGAGCAAAGCACATGAAACCCAATCGAGTTCCTCAACCAAAGCAAGAACCCAACCAGCACCACCTCCCCGCCGCGCTCACCTTCTTCCTCACGAGAAAGCAGCGCACCCAGATCCTCCGCGCCCTCAAAGCGCTGGACCAAAACAGAACAACCGCACTCATGAACGCACTGAACATCAAGTAACCATTCATTCCAAGGGGGGAACACATGAACAACGAACAAGACCACAACCCAAAATCTGTAAACCACGACGCCGTCTTCGCCATCGCCGGAGCCGCGCCACAAACCGACCAACAACTCGCGCACTGGATCCACCAACACCTCCACATCCGCGTCCCCACCGCACCGCTCATCGACAACCACAACGCACCTCTCGAATACCTCGCCCACGCGTTCTTCGAGGACCGACACCCAAGAGACTGCGTCGTCTGGGCCAACCGAGGCGGAGGCAAAACCTTCTACGCCGCCATCGCAACCCTCCTCGACCTCATCTTCAAGCCAGGCATCGAAATCCGAATCCTCGCCGGATCGCTCGACCAAGCCAAACGCATGCACACCCACCTCCGCGCCCTCCTCGCAACCGAACCACTCGACGAGCTCATCGCAGGCAAAATCACCGAACGACGCATTAAGCTCATCAACGGCTCAGTCGTCGAACTCCTCGCACAATCACAAACCTCCGTCCGAGGCACACGCGTCCAAAAACTCCGATGCGACGAAGTCGAACTCTTCGACCCCGATGTCTGGGAAGCCGCACAACTCACCATCCGAGAGAAAACCTGCAAAGACCAACCCGTCCCCGGCTCCATCGAATGCCTCTCAACACTCCATGTCCCCTTCGGACTCATGCACGACCTCGTCACCAGCGCCAAGGACAACAACCAACAACACCGCAAACTCTTCCAATGGGGCGTCGTCGACATCCTCGACCAATGCGACGATTCGCACGAATGCCTCACCGAAACCGGCCCATGCGAACTCGCTGCGGAGTGCTCCGGGAAAGCCAAAGCAAGAGACGCCGCCGGAGACACCCCAGGACACCTCACCATCAACAACGCGATCGCGCTCAAATCCCGCGTATCCGAATCCACCTGGAACGCCGAGATGCTCTGCCTCAAACCCAAACGCTCCGACTGCGTCCTCCCAGAGTTCAACAGTTCAATCCACATCGCAAACCAGCTCCCCGACAAACACACCATCACCACCACCATCGCAGGCATGGACTTCGGAATCCGCGCCCCCACCGTCGTGCTCTTCGCATCACTCGATCAACACAACACCCTCTGGATCACCCACGAGTATCTCCAAGCAGGTGTACCACTCAACGAGCACATCAGCGCGATCAAACAAACCAAACCACTCACCCCTCTCAGCTGGATCGGAGTCGACCCAGATCGGAAGAGCG
>WUAJ01000138.1 GCA_009827215.1 Phycisphaeraceae bacterium | reverse complement strand
TCGACAACCAAGGCGAGATCAAAAACGGCTACATCGCCAATCTCGTCGTCGCATCCGACGACCTCTTCGATCCCGATTCCAAAGCACAGATCATCGACACATGGATCGACGGACGCAAGCACCACATCAACGACGACAAACCCACCCATTTCGATGGGTACTGGGAGATCTCCGTTGTCGGCGCTCCGTTCACTATGTGGATCGACATCGAGGGCGACTCCATCACCGCGTTCGAAGGCGAAGGTGACGACCTCGCGACCAACAAAGCACGCAAAGTCGAGATCGTAGACAACGCGATCTCCTTCATCATCGACGACGATGACGACGGATCGGGTTCCTACATCATGTCAGGAACACTCCTCTCTGACAACACCATGCGAGGCACCGGACTCGGCGCAGACCAAAAACCATTCAACTGGACCGCGAAGATCATCGACGCCCCCGTCACCATGAACACCTTCCGAGGCACATGGGACGCGACACTCGCCGAACGCTTCAACCTGACCTTCAAAGTGGGTAAAGACTCAGTCACCATCATCGAGCATGTCCAAGAAGCCGACGACATCACCCAAGAATCCA
The DNA here is from genome assembly GCA_009827215.1 of Phycisphaeraceae bacterium. GTDB lineage: Bacteria > Planctomycetota > Phycisphaerae > Phycisphaerales > UBA1924 > UBA1924. Next base: position 5,887 of record WUAJ01000138.1, on the reverse strand, counting down.
CCACCGCCGAGATCCAAGGCTCCACACTCGCGTTCACCTTCGAACACGAACCATTCGGGATGCCGGGAACATTCTCCATCGCCCTCTCCCCACCAAGCGACGACGACACCCTCATCGGCATCGGAACGCGCCCCGACAACGCGCCGTTCCAGCTCACAGCGACCAAAGCCGAAGACGACAAGAAGGACGATAAGTCAACCGAAACACTCCCCGACGCGCCACCATCACCGTTCGGTCCCTACGCACTGAGCGAGATCCCGCCGCAGGACTCCGTCCTCATCACCAACGCGACCATCTGGACCCAGTCCGATCAAGGCATCCTCGAAGACGCGTGGATCATCATCCGCAACGGGAAGATCCATTCGCTCGGAACCGGAGGCTACCCACGCATCGCCGTCGATCACACCATCGACGCGCAAGGCAAGCACGTCACCCCCGGACTCATCGACGCGCACTCACACACCGGACTCTTCCGCTTCGGAGTCAACGAGTCCGGACAAGCCGTGACCTCCGAGTGCCGCATCGAAGACTCGCTCGATCCCGGATACATCGGTTTCTACCGCGAGCTCGCGGGAGGACTCACCACCTCCCAGCTCCTCCACGGCTCCGCTAACCCCATCGGTGGTCAATCCAAAACCATCAAACTCCGCTGGGGAATGAACCGCCCCGAAGACATGTACTTCGAAGATGCTACACCAGGCATCAAGTTCGCTCTGGGTGAGAATGTGAAACAATCCAACTGGGGCGACGACAAAACCACGCGCTACCCACAAACACGCATGGGAGTCGAGACCACCATGCGCGACCGCTTCACCAAAGCACGCGAGTACGCCGAGCGCGGAATGAAAACACCTTCCGGCGACACGGATCTCGAACTCGAAGCACTCGCCGAGATCCTCGCCGGAGAACGCCTCGTCCACTGCCACTCATATCGACAAGACGAGATCCTCATGCTCTGCCGCATCGCCGAAGAGTTCGGATTCAAGATCGGCACCTTCCAGCACGGGCTCGAAACCTACAAGGTCGCCGAGATCGTCAAGGAACACTCCATCGGCGCCTCCATCTTCTCCGATTGGTGGGCCTACAAAGTCGAAGTCACCGACGCGATCCCATACGCCGGCCCGATCAACCACGAGGTCGGACTGCTGACCTCCTTCAACTCCGACTCCGACGACGTCGCTCGCCGCATGAATGTTGAAGCCGCCAAAGCACTCAAGTACGCACGAGCATCAGGGATCGCGATGACCGAGCAAGAAGCCCTCGCGTTCGTTACCACCAACCCCGCGATCCAACTCGACATCATCGACCGCGTCGGAACCCTCGAAGCCGGGAAAGACGCCGACATCGTCATCTGGTCCGGATCACCCCTCTCCTCGCTCGCGCGCTGCGAAGCGACCTACATCGACGGCCGCAAGTACTTCTCCCTCGAAGACGACGCCGCACACCGCGAAGCGATCAACAACGAACGCACGCGACTCACCCAGCACATCCTGACCCAAGACAAACCCAAGAGCGATAAGAAAGACCACAAGAAACACGACCACGATCACGAACACGACGATCCGGACTACGACTTCCACAACAACGACACGCGAGGCGACTGCGGCTGCAACCAGCTCATGCCCGCGTACCACACCGACTACTAATCCGATCGCCCAAAGCTACTCATACGAAAGCCAATCATGAAATACACATCATTGATCCAAACGACACTCGCCTCGCTCGCTCTGCTGACAACCACAGCAGCCGCTCAGGACCTCACCCCCACCGCACCCGAGCAGGACCACCCGATCTTCCTCGTCGGCGCCACCGCACACACCATCAGCGGAGGAACCATCGAGAACGCGCTCGTCACGATGAACGAAGGCAAGATCGGCATGGTCGGGAAAGCCGACGAACTCATGCCCATCCTCTCCGTCTCACCAGACACGCAGATCATCGATCTCTCAGGGATGCACATCTACCCAGGACTCATCGACTCCGTCACTCGCTTGGGACTCATCGAAACCTCCGCCGTGCGCGCGACGCTCGATCACAACGAGGTCGGATCCATGACACCAGAGGTCCGCGCCTATGTCGCCGTGAATCCCGACTCCGTCGTCATCCCAACCGCACGAACCAACGGCGTCCTCACCGTCGGCGTCTTCCCCTCCGGCGGCGCCATCCCAGGACGCGCCTCCATCATCACCACCGACGGCTGGACCACCGAAGACCTCGCGCTCGATCGCGACGCCGGACTCATCATCTCGCTCCGCGAGAACAACCTCGACGAACTCAACGAGATCTTCGATCAAGCCGTCGCGTACAACCAAGCGCACGATGTTATCGATCAACGACTCGAAGCCATCACCACCGTCCTTGAAGGCGACGACCAGAACCCAGTCTTCATGAACGCCAACACTTTCGATCAGATCACCAGCTCAATCAACTGGGCCATCGACCACAACCTCAAACCAATCATCGTCGGCGGACGCGACGCGCACCTCTGCACCGATCTCCTCGTCTCCACAAACACCCCCGTCATCATCGGAGGCACCTACACCTTCCCCAAACGCGCCGACGCGTCCTACGACGCGCAGTACACACTCCCTCAAAAACTCGATGAAGCCGGAGTCCAATGGACCATCACCATGGCCTCACGCTTCGCGCATGAACGCAACCTCCCAGACGCCACCGCGATCGCCGTCGCCCACGGCCTCGACCACGACAAAGCACTCCGCGCCATCACCCTCAGCGCCGCTGAGATTCTCGGCGTGGACGAGCACATCGGATCTATCGAGAAAGGCAAGCACGCCACGCTCATCGTCACCGATGGAGATATCCTCGAAACCACCAGCGTCGTCCACCACGCCTTCATCGAAGGCAAAGCGATCGACCTAACCAACAAGCAAACCGAACTCCGCGACATCTACCGCGAGAAATACCGCCAGCTCGGACTCATCGAAGAAGACTGAGTTATTCTTCCGAAACCGACACACTCAACACTTCAAAGTCATCCTGAAGCGTTTTGATCGTGCCATCGGTGCGCGCCGTATGGAAGGTCAGACGCATCCGCCCGCGACCCTCACTCTCGAACCAATCAGGGAGTCCTGTGAGCACAAACTTGTAGGTCCGCGTCACCGAGTCAAAGTACGACACATTCGTCGCAAGATCACGCAGATCGATGTCCCACTTCACACCGCTCTCGCCGATCGTCGTCGCCCCAGATTTCCGAAGCCGAATCGTGACTCGTCCGACACCTTTGATCGTGTCACCCCACCCGTCTCGGATCTCCATATGCACGACCAAGCGGCGCTGCTCACCATACACCTCCGCATGCGTGAGTGGGTGAATCCGCATCTCCGTCGGCGCGAACGGCCCAGGAACCCACATCCCGTCCTCCGCTCGAGTGACCTCTTCTCGGATATTGACGCCTTGGTAACACCCAGACAGCATCAACAGCCCTGTAATCCCACCGCATATGACTGATCGACCGGACTTCCGCATGTCCCAGTCTATGCGCCACTCGAGCCATTCGCACCCCTTCCGGCGAGCACATCCACAAGACCACGCTGTCCGGACTCAAGCATCGTCAATGCCCGAGTATTGTCCCGAACAACTTCGATCAACGCCGCTCGATCATCCAGTTGACTAAGCAGCTTCTCGTGCGCCTCGTTGATCTGCTGCTCGCGATGAAGCGATGCCCGCCGTTCTACAAGCCACATGGCGCAGACCATTCCCGCAACCCCGAACTGAGTTAACGCGCTGAGCACTTCTGTCTCCATATTCACTCCTTAACCAGTCAGTCGCCCGAAGACCGCGATGTAGCTCACCGATACCTCGCGACCCCGCTGCGTTGGTCCCTGTTCTTCATATGTCAACAACTTCATGTCCGACCACGAGTGCCCGTGCTCATCCACGAGTGTCCCATCCGATACCCCAAACTCAGCCTCATCCAGAATGTCATCCCGCTTGGACCACAGCGACGAATCCGTCGACGCCACCAATCGCCCGTGCACCTCGACCCAGACCTCCCAGTCCCCTGACTCAAATGTTCCAGGGACTGATGGATCACCACTCACAGATGCCAACGAGACCACACGACGACCAAGCCGACGATTCACAAATCGATGAGGTCCGGACCCAAACAAGTTTTGTCCCTTGAACGACGACATCATTCACCCCCACTCACGCTCACCGGATCCTGATCGCCCGAAGAACTCACCGCGACCAATCGGACCTCTCGCGTAGTCCGCAATCCGCTAAACGAATACGAAACCGATTCAACAACCCCGCTCAAAGTCACGACACTCCGATCAGCATCATTCCCGCGGTCCACCTCAACAACAAACAATCCCTCAGATCCAACCACCGGCGTGCTCAGTTCATCGCGATCGACATCCTGAAGCACACGAACAAGAGTCTTCCGCCGCGCCGAATCCACAAACACCCCATAAGGCCCCTCGTCCCCCCACTCCTCAACAAGCTCTACACTCAGCGACTCAACCGCAACGCGATACACATCGCCCCACACCTCGCCCCCAAACCGCACACTGCTCGGACTCAGTATCAACACCCCACACCCCCTTAGCCGCGCGTCAGCACAAACGAGTTCGGATGCCGGCGAGTCTCCGCGATCCCGTCCCCATCCAGATCAATCATCGCCACCACCGATCCACGCTCCATCGAGAACCGCTGCTGATAAATCCGCGACCGATCCAGATACCCCTCGCCGCCGCGTCCAGGAGCGCCCGCCGACGCATAAATCAGATGCAGCGCCCCCAGCGCCTCCAGCACTACCATCGCCGCCGGATTCGTCACCGCGTCGCTGCCCAATCCCGACTCATCATCCGCATCGATCCCGATCATCGCCAAAATCTGACGATGCACGATGCTGATCTGAGGCTCAAACGTAAAGATCTCAACATCAACCCCCGTCACCCACTTCCCAGGAATGAAACTCGAATCCGGATCACCACGCATGATCGACACCGTCGCCGTCGTCGCGCTCTGAACACTCACCACCTCCATCGGGATCGAATCAATCAGCACCACATGCCCTTGCGTGATCCCCCCCTCAATAAACGACCCACTCGTAAGCGTCAGCAGCGATCCGCTCAGATCCCCCGTCCCGCTCAGCAGCCGCTGCCCGTTCCACTTGACCTCCCGGAACAACCCAGGCTCGATCACCAACAAATCCCTGTCCTTCGCGAACATCACTCACCTCCCACTACAAACCACTCATCAAACCCGGAGCGCGCGTCTCCACGCGCCCCGAGCGTTCCAGCCCCCACCGGAACCCCGCAATCACAATCTACCGCTCAGACCGCAAGCCCCGAGATCAACCCGTGCGCGTTCTCGTTCTTGAACTCCATCGTGTACTCACCGATGACCTGACCCGACACCGAATCCCCCGTCGCCGCTAAAGGCTTGTAGTGGAAACTCCGACCCTGCATCGGCATCACAGAAATCCGCGACGAATCAAGCAGCAGCACCGAATCCGTCGGGACCCATCGTGACATAATCACTCGGCACACACCAAAGTCACTCTCGTACACACTGATCATGTCCGAGTACGTCTGATCATCCGGCAGATACGCCCGGCTCCCGCTCGCAAACGCATTAATCTTCCGCTTCTGCGCCCCGCCAACTACAATCGTGTCCACGCCTCCAGAAGACTGATCCCAGATCTGCTTGAGCGCCGCGTTGAGCACCGCCTCATTGAGCTCGTCCCCCGCGCCCTCGCCGTCCGGAATCGCGCCCACCCCAGGCTCAAACAGGTTCGTGTTCATCGACTGGATAATCCCGTTCATCGAACGGCGCACCGTCGACGACCCCTGCATACCACTCGCCGGCGCCACGCCATTGATCACACAGTTCTCCAGATCCCTCAGCAGCTCACGCATCC